>DATNKH010000233.1:0-14388 GCA_035603475.1 Thermoanaerobaculia bacterium | reverse complement strand
CCTCGAGATCGATCCCGCCAACCCCGCCGCCCTGCGCCTGCGGGCCCGGCTGGCACCGCCAACGGGCCGCTGACCGGCGGCGCCGCCTGGGAATGGGAAGGCCTCACTTCTCCCTCGCCTGTCGTCGCCTGGAGGGACTGTCAACGGTCTCCACGATCGCCGCACCACTCAAGCAAGGGCGCCCGGAGGTGGCGTACGCGGAACGGCAGGCCGCGCCCTCGCCGCCGCGGGGGATGTCCGACCCGAAGTGCCCTGAGACCGGAGATCGAGATGAAGAAGCTTCCCAAGAGACTTTCGCTGCGTCGCGAGACCCTGCAGAACCTCGTCCAGGCCCCGACCCTCAAAGACGTGGCGGCGGGTTATTGCAGCAGGGTGGGCACGAGCTGCGGCTCCTGCGTCAAAGCCTGCACGTTCACCTGCTCGATCGTCATCTGCGGCTAGGCGGCCAGGCTCAGGCAGTCAGGCTTAGGCAGTCAGGCAGCTCCGGCGGGAGTCACCTCCGGCCCGGAGCGCAGCTCGCGGGACCGGCCGTCATCCGAACGCCCCGGGGGCACGTAGGGACGGTAGCGGCTGTCGTCCGCTCCTACCCCGATCCGATCCCCATGGAACCTCTCGCCGCCAGCGTCCCGCCTTGCCCGCCCCTGCCTTCCGCCGGGCGCCCCGGGCGCTCCTGGCCCGCGCGCCACGGGTCTCAGGCGGGACCGACAGAATCTGCCGCACCGGGCTGCGCGGAGGCTTCAAAAGGCCAGGGACCTGTCGTAGATTACTCCCATCGTGGGAGCCTGATGTTGCTTTCGGGTGTGACCGAACCCGGCGCCGCGGACTGGCTGGCGCAGATCGCACGCGGGGATACCGCGGCCTTTCAGCGCCTCTACCAGAGCTTCGCCCCGAGCCTGCTGGGCTACATTCGCCAGCTCTGTCGCGATGCGACCCTGGCGGAAGACCTGCTCCAGGAGGTGTTCGTCAGCGTCTGGCAGAAAGCGGCGAGCTATCGGCCGGATCGCGGCGACGTCGCGGGCTGGCTCTTCACCATCGCGCGCCACAAGTTGATCGACCACTGGCGTAAGACCGGCAGCTCGAATGAAGCCACCGTCGTCGATTTCGAGCAGCTGCCGGCGCGGGTGGAGCGGGGAAGCGACCTGATGCTCACCCTGCGCCAGGCGCTGGAGCAGGTGCCGCCCGACCAACGCCGGGCCATCGAGCTCGCCTACTTCGGCGGCCTGACTTACGAGGAAACCGCGGAGCGGCTGCGGCTGCCGGTGGGCACCCTGAAATCGCGCATCCGGTTCGGTCTCCGAGCCATGCGCACGTTGCTGGAGAGCGGCTAGTGCATCCGACCGAGGAGATCCTGCTCGGCGTCGCCGGCGGCGACTCCGACCTGCCGCGCCGAGTGCTGGTCGAAGGTCACCTGGACGGCTGCGCGAGCTGCCGTGCCACGATGGCGGAGCTGACCCTTCCCGGCGGCGCGCTGCTGCGCGGCCTCGACGGCCAGGCCCCGCCGTCCGGTCTCTGGCAAGGGCTCCTCGGGCGCATCGCGCGGCTCCCCCAGGCGCCGCCGGCCCCCGGCGCGGCCGCCGCACCCGGGGCGCCGCCGGTCCGCGCTCTCGACCCCGAGGTCGCTGCGATGCCGCTGCCCACGAGCGTGCGCTGCGAGCTACCGGCGCTGGCGACCGTGCGGCGCTTCCCCTGGCGCTGGGCCCTCGCCCCGGGTGCCTGGTACGCGGAGCTGGCGCGCGATCCCTGGACGCGCAGCGTGCTCTTGCTCGGCTATCTCGCGCCGCGCAGCTTCCTGCCCGCACACCGCCACCTGGCCCAGGAAGACGTCCTCGTCATGGCCGGCGGCTTCGACGACCGCCAGGGCCGGCACGAAGCCGGCGAGTACGCGATCTACGAAGCCGGCAGCGAGCACCGCCCGGTCACCGAGCCCGACGAGGAATGCTGGTGCCTCGCCCGCCTCGAGCAGCCCAACCTCCTCCTCGGCTGGCGCGGCTGGCTGCAGCGGCTGGCTGATTGAGCGCGGAAGCCTGCAAGCCGGCCGCGTGGCCATGGGCGGCGCTTGCCTCGGCGGCCTCCCTCGGGGGAGACCTGGGTTCAAGGTGAAGCGACCCAGTTCTCCGTGCGCAGACCCTGAATCCGCTCGAACTCTCTGAGGTTGTTGGTCACTAGGATCAGATCGTGCGTGATCGCCTGGGCCGCGATCAAGCTATCGAAATCGCCGATGGGGCAGCCGCGGCGGGACAGGTCAGCACGCAAGCGCGACCCGACCAATGCATCGTCTTGCTCGAAAGGGAGGATCTGCATCGGGGACAGCAGGGCATCGAGCCTGGCGTGGGCCGCCTCCGGTGCCTGGCTCCCTTCGGCCCCCTGTCGCAGCTCGAGCACCGTGATGACGCTCAGCGCCACTGCCGCGGGGCCGAGAGCACGCAGGCGCGCCAGCACCTCCGGCGGACGATCCTTGAGAGCGTAGACGCAGATGTTCGTGTCGAGCAGATAGCTCACGGCTCGAGCTTCTCACGCAGCTGTCTCACTTGAGGGGGGCGTTTGAAATCCTCGGGCATCCCTTCGAAGGCGCGCCAGAAGTCGGCCGGCCACTCCACGCGCGGCAGGAGCTTGAGGACTAAAGAGTCGCCTTCGCGGTGAATCTCGACCTCCTCCGTACCCGGAGGGAAGCGGAATCCCTTGGGGAGTCTCACGGCTTGGCTGTTCCCACTCCAAAACACCTTGGCACTGGGCATTTCGGCTCCTCCCTCCGACGCGCGACGAAGCTCTGCGCCGAGGCTTTCAGCCCACCGGGGGCACTGAGAGTATATACGGGTATATACAGACCTTTCAAGGAATGCCTGCGTGCTAGCATCCGCGCGTGTCCCAGGCCGATCCGTCCCGGCAGCCGCCGACTTCGCTCGCCAGCCATCCGGAGTCGGTGCCCGCGGCCCGGAACGCGGAGGGTGGCGACTACTTCGAGCGCGAGTACTTCCAGCTCCATCCCGGCAAGCGCAGGTACCTCGATTACCTGATCCGTCTGCTGCGCGCCCACGGCGTCGTGCACGGGCGTGTCCTCGACATTGGCTCCGGCTACGGCTTCTTCCTCGAGGCCCTCGAGAAAGCCGGCTACGAACCGCACGGACTCGAGCTCTCGCCGCACGCGGTCGCCGCCGCCCGTGAACGCACGCCGGCGACGATCGTGACCGGCGGCGCGGAAGATCCTTTCCCGTTCCCGGACGATTACTTCGGCGCCATCACCCTGCTCGACGTCATCGAGCACCTGGACCGCTACCCCGACACGCTGGCCAGCTGCCGCCGCACCCTAGCCCCTGGAGGCAAGCTGATCGTCATCACCCTCAACGCCGGCAGCCTTGCCCGTCCCATCCTGGGCCGCCGCTGGAGCTTCCATCTCGATCCCACCCACGTCCACATGTTCTCCGCCGCCCGTCTCCGCGAGGCCCTGGCGGCGGCCGGCCTCAGCCTCGAGACCCTCACCACGATCTCCAACTTCTGCAACGTCGGCGAAGGCAACCCGATCTTGAAGCCCCTCCGCCGCATCGGCCGGGTAGTCACGACCCCCTGGTTCGGCGACTCCCTGCTGGCGGTAGCGCGCCGCGACTGAATCCCTGGCCGCCAGCCGGCTCTCGGCGCCTCACGGGCGGCCGGGTGGGGCCGCCGCCGCCATCGCAGGCGCTTGCGCCAGCAGCGCTTTTACAGGTATCATTGTGATCCAATTAGAAGAGTTACCAAAAGAAAGGAGAGCTCTGATGAAGGCGAGGACTGCCAAGACCCTGGTGCTGAGTAAGGAAACCCTGAGGAATCTCGAGGAGCTGTCCGGGAAATCGCTCCAGGAAGCCGCAGGCGGCACGTATACCTGGAGCTGCAGCTGCAATTGTAGCGGGGGTCAGAACACGAAGACTTGTTGCCTCTAGGCCGGTAGGGCGAGGCAAGCCTTCACGAGGTCCGTGCGCCTGGCCGCGGCGCGAACGTTTGTCACCGATCGAGCAGCCTGACTACTCTCTGAGGCGTTCGAGTGCTCAGGTCGGATGGATCCGGCGCACCTCGATCCGGCCTCCATGCCTCAGGAAAGGACAGCTCCTGGCGAGGCCGAGTGCCTCCTGGTCGCTCGACGCGTCGATGACGAAGAAGCCGTCAGGCGCATCCCGCAAATCCATCGGAGGCAGCGCGGCGACTCGGGAGGACTTGACGACCCAGCCGACCATGTCGAGCTTCTCGCCAACGACGAAGTGCCTGACGCCGAGCTGGTGCCGGGCCCACGCGGCGGTCTCGGCGGTCAAGCGGGCATCCGACCATCGCTCCCGGTTGAAAGCGGTGCCTTCGCGCAGCATCAGCAGATAGGTCGGCACGGCCGGCGGATGGCCACGGTGGCCCCCCTGCCGGCCCAGCAAGAAACCGGCGAGAAGCAGCGCCAGGCCGGCCGCAACGGCCCCGCCGAGCCGCCAGGGGTTGGGCCGTGGGCGCGCCGCCGCCAGCCAGCCTCTCTCGTGGAGCGCGGCCACTACGCGAGCTTCGAGACCCTTGGGAGGGGCCAGCTCCCGGGGCAGGCGTTCCAGCTCCCGTTGCAGCTGCTCTTCAGGACCGTTGTCGTCTTCAGTACTCATCGGTGAGGACTCCCACGCGGCCGTTCATGGCTTGCCGCCGGCCCAGTAGGCGCGCAGGGCGCGGCGCGCGCGCGACAGCTGACTCTTCGACGTGCCAGCGTCGATTCCCAGCTGGCCGCCGATCTCTTGGTGGGTCAGACCCTCCACATCGTGGAGGATGAAGACTTCACGATAGCCGTCAGGTAGCTCCCGGATGGCGCGCTCGAGATCGATCCTCTCCGGACCTTGGCTCGGAGGGCTCCCCGGATCGGCCGCCGGGGTCCCGGCGCTCGCCACATCTCGGCTCGCGGAGCGGAGAACCTCGCGACTGCAGTTGACGGCGATGCCGAGAAGCCAGGTGCGCAGGCTCGACCGCCACGAGAAGCTGCCGAGCGCGCTCGCGGCGCGTACCCAGGTCTCCTGCACCACGTCGTCGGCGTGGCGCCCGGAGCGCCCGAGGAGGCGCAGCACGAGAAGGTACATTGCCGGCGTGTGCCGCTGGAACAGCGCGCGAAATGCCGCCTGGTCGCGATCGGCAAGGAAAGCCGCTACGAGTGATCTGTCATCTCGCGTCGTCAGATGGGCTCCTGCCGGTGATGAGTGGCGTGCAAGCGGTCGAGGGTTGCATGAACCGCTTCACCGGCAGCAATCCGCCGGAAGCGATCCGCCACCGGGAGGCGATTCGCCGAGGCCCCGGCGCTGGCTGGCCGGCGTGCAACCCTTCGCCGGTTCCCGGCCACTCACTCGACGATGACGCACCAATCATGACCTCGGAGGTGACCGATGCACCCAGCTCGAGCAGCTTCACTTGCGATCGCCTTGGCTTGCGTTTCGCCGGCGGGCCAGCTCCTTGCACGCAGCTCTGTGGATCTCTCGACGGTGCGCCACGTCGACAGCACAACGCCGCGGGATGTCCAGGTAGCGCTGGCCCTCGCCGCGGGTCCTCCGGTCAGCCAGGGAGCGGCGGTGTACATCCTGGGTGCCACGGGCTATGTCAAGGCTCGCGAAGGCACGAACGGATTTACCTGCCTCGTCGAACGGCTACGGGCGGACTCGATAGCGCCGACATGCTTCGACGCCGAGGGTAGCGCGACGACGCTGAAGGCGCTCTTTTTCAGGGAGGAGCAGCGGGCGCTCGGAAAAGACGATGGGCGCATCGCGTCGGAGATCGAAGAGGGTTACAAAACAGGCCGGTTCCTGGCGCCGCGAAAGCCGGGAATCGCCTACATGCTGTCGGACTATAACTACCTTTTCGATCCCGAGTCAAACCGTATCTTTCATTTCCCGGGTCACGTGATGTTCTACGCTCCTTATCTGACCGCCAAGGACATCGGTACCGGTCCAGGCGCGCCCGATCTCACCTACCCCGGCCGGCCGGACAACTTGATGGTGGTGATCCCCGCCCGGCCGCACGAGCATCGGCCATGATCAGCGCACTGAGCCGAGCCATGCCGCGAGAGTCAAAGACCACCGCCCGGTACCGCTTCACCCGCGTCGAGAACGAACGCCTCGCGGCGTCGAACGCCGCGCCCCTGGCCGTCCAGTGCGGGCACCGGCCGGGGCCGTTCCTCGTCCTCCGCGTCCGGGGCCGCGCCATCATCGTCGACGAAGCCAGTATCGAGCGGATCGATGGCGCCGCCAACTACGTCAGGTTTCACGTCGGGATGGAAAAGCACCGCGTGCGTGGAACGCTGAAAGACCTCGAGAAGGTCCTGCCCCCGCAGTTCGTGCGGTCGCACCGCTCCACGATCATCAACGCCGCCGCCGTCCACGAGTTCGTTCGCACTCCCTTCGGGGACCTCATCGCCGTGCTCCGCAGCGGCGCTCGCCTGACGGTCGGCCGGACGTTTCGCCGCAGCGTGGAAGCGGCCTTCGCCGTCAGGCTGTAGACGCACCTCCGGCGTCCGCCAGCTCTCGCCGCCGGGGTCGTGACCCTCGCGGCCCGGGCGGGCTTGTCTCGGCAGGAGGTTTCATCTAATCTCGGCCACATGGACATGAATGGGCCCGTCCCGGCGGAACCTGCCTCTGCATTCATCGACGAGAAGATCAAGGAGCTTGGGGACTGGCGCGGCAAGACGCTCGCGAGAGTGCGCGCAGTCATACACGCGGCAGACCCTGAGATCGTCGAAGAGTGGAAGTGGATGGGGACTCCCGTCTGGTCCCACGGCGGCATCGTCTGCACGGGAGAGACGTACAAGAAGGTCGTCAAGATGACATTTGCCAAGGGAGCTGCGTTGAAGGACCCTTCAGGTCTATTCAACTCCAGCCTCGACGGGAATACCAGGCGCGCCATCGACATCCACGAAGGCGACAAGATCGATGAGGCGGCCTTGAAGGATCTCATCCGCGCTGCAGTGGCGCTCAATCTCGCGGGCAAGAGCAAGCCTTCCAGGATCTCGTCGCCCAGCCGGACGTGAGGCTCTCGCCTGCACAGGGGTCTGGGCTCTCACATGGCGGGTTCCCTAAGATCGTCATGAACAACGAGACAACCCCGCTCGCCGCGACGCCGCCGCCGCCACGAGCCGAGGCGATGTTCCCGGTGCTGACGGCGGCTCAGCTCGCACGCTTCGCTGCACACGGGACGCGGCGCCCCATCGCCCGCGGCGACCTGCTGTTCGAGGCGGGCGAGGCGAGCGCGCACTTCTTCGTGATCACCGCGGGCGAGGTGGAGCTCGTCCGGCCGGCCGGCGTCAGCGAGACGCGGGTGGCGGCGCTCCGGGCCGGCCAGTTCACCGGCGAGGTCTACCTGCTCTCCGGCCGCAGGACGCTCATCCGCGCGCGGGTGACCGAGCCTGGGGAAGTGATCGAGCTCGATCGCGAGCGGCTGCTGGCGCTCGTGCAGGTCGACTCGGAGCTGAGCGAGGTCCTGATGCGGGCCTTTATCCTCCGCCGCGCGGAGCTCATCGCGAAGGGGCTCGGAGACGTCGTGCTGGTCGGCTCGGATCACTGTTCCGGCACGCTGCGGGTCCGCGAGTTCTTGATCCGCAACGGCCACCCGCACACCTACATCGATGTCGACAGGGACGAGAGCGTCCAGGAGCTGCTGGACCACTTTCACGTCCAGGCCGCCGACGTGCCCGTCGTCATCTGCCGCGGCGAGGTGGTGCTGCGCAACCCCACCAACGCCCAGATCGCCGAGTGCCTCGGCCTCAACGACGCCATCGACGCGACCCACGTCCGTGACCTGGTCATCGTCGGCGCCGGGCCCTCCGGGCTCGCCGCGGCGGTCTACGCAGCCTCGGAAGGGCTCGACGTGCTGGTCTTGGAGTCGACCAGCCCTGGCGGCCAGGCCGCCGCGAGCTCGATGATCGAGAACTATCTGGGCTTCCCCAACGGCATCTCGGGCCAGGAGCTGGCGGCTCGTGCCTACAACCAGTCGCAGAAGTTCGGGGCGCAGGTGGCGGTCGCCCGCGGCGCCAGGCGGCTCCACTGTGATCGCAAGCCCTACGCCCTGGAGGTTGACGACGACAGCCGTATCCCCGGACGCACGGTGATCATCGCCACCGGGGTCGAGTACCGACGGCTCTCCATCGACAACGTCTCGCGGTTCGCGGGCGCCGGGGTCTACCACGGCGCGACGTTCATGGAGGCGCAGCTGTGCCGCGACGAGGAGGTGGTCGTCGTGGGCGGGGGCAACTCCGCCGGCCAGGCGGCGGTGTTCCTTGCCCAGACCGCCAAGCACGTCCATCTGTTGGTGCGGTCGGGGGGACTTGCCGAGAGCATGTCGCGTTACCTCGTACGCCGCATCGAGGGGAGCCCCGCCATCACCTTGCACTTGCGGTCAGAGATCGTGGTCCTCGAGGGCGATCGCCACCTCGAGCGCGTGCGCTGGCGCGACTCGCAGCGCCAGGCCGTCGAGACCAGCGACATCCGGCACGTCTTCGTCATGACCGGCGCCGTCCCCAGCACGGTGTGGCTGGCGGGCTGCTTGGCTCTCGACGCGAAGGGGTTCATCAAGACGGGGCCGGCGCTGTCGCCGGAAGACCTCGCCGCCGCGAGCTGGCCGCTCGCGCGCGGTCCGTACCTGCTGGAGACCAGCCTGCCCGGGGTGTTCGCGGTGGGCGACGTGCGCGCGGGCAACATCAAGCGGGTGGCGTCGGCCGTCGGCGAGGGGGCGATCGCTGTCGCCCTCGTGCACCAGGTGCTCCACGAGTGACACGAGCCTGCTCGCAGGCTTCGGATTGCTCACCGCCGTCGAGGGCAGCCGGCAGCGCGTGCGGCCACCTTATGTGATCAGAGCAGAGCCCAGTCCTCCGGCGGTGTAGTGATGTTCCGCACCAGGTCCTCGGGCTGAGCCATGCCCGCGCGTACGGTCGGCGGCGGCGGCCTCGGGGCAGCCGCCTGCGGCGCCACCACGACCCCGGGACGAGTGGCCGCCCGGTAAAGGGCGATCACTCCATAGACGACCAGCAGCGCAGTGAGGATCAGGGCGAGGACTTCGAGGATGGAGCCCACGAAGAGATCGATGGTGTTGCTCAGGATGAACTCTCTGGCCAGCAAGAAGAGGGTGGCGGCTTGTCCGAGCGCGCACCACAGGACGATCCCTCCCGCCGCCAGGAACATGATGACATAGCCTTGAGTGTCGACGCCGGCCACGCCGCCGGTGGTGACCTGCACCTCACGCTGCAGCAACCCGTAGAGCAGAGGTGCCAAGACCACGAGCCCCGCGAACAGACTATTCAGCAAGGTATAAGAGTCCCTGGTCATCAGCTGGGGATGCTCCGGGAAGATTGAAAGACCGAGCAGCGTGCCCAGCAGCGCGCCTGCGATGGTCACGTTGGTGCCCCAGCTGTTGCGATCCCACTTTGAACTGCCCATAGAGGCCAGGAGGCCGACTGGAGGGTTACGTGTCCGGAGGCGAACGATCGTGATGACGACGACGAGGAGAGCCACCACAAAACAGGACGCCACGGTCACGCCAGCGAAACGGATGGGCTTTTCAGGAATTGTGACCTCTTCCTGGACGGGGAGACTCTGCGCGGCGACACAAGCGGCGGGTTTGGACGTGCAGGTCAGCACCGTCGAGCTGACCGCGAGGAATCCCGTGGCCGGCAGCGCCGGCGGTTGATCGCACCAAGCAAGCTTCGCCACCAGCAAACAGATGTGGTCAGAAGGGCCGCGAAGCTCGCCGACACACTTTTTCGAAAGCTCGATGCCCTCAACCTCGAGCCTCCTCCCCAGCCGGTCTTGCGCCGTCATGCTGAGGACGACCCGCGCAGCGCTCTTCGTGTCATTGCGCAGCAAGATCCACCCTCGGACCTGCTTAGCATCCTTCTCGCTCCACTCCAGCCTGACTGCGGGCGCCTTGGTGGGACGGACGATCTTCACTGCCGGGCCAGGCGCTGAGCCGCCGCCGCCGGTATGGGCGTTCGTGGCCGCACCTCCAACTGGGGAGCCGGCCACCGACGTGACGTGACCGACCGGCGCCGCGGCACCCGGTGCCGGAACAAGTTGCGGCAGCAGGCCGGCGGCCGCGGCGGTGACCAGCGCCACCGACATCATGCTGATTGGCTGTGCCATGGCTCCATCCTCCGGCGGCCGTCCGGCAGCTCGCCGGCCGGCGAACGGGTCCACCGTTCGACGGCGCGGTCGCGCCGCCACCACCTTGCAACACCGCCATGGACAGAGACGGACCCGGAACGAGGTTTTCCACGACAGCGGGGCGACGTGGATCCATGGGTCCTGGCCCAGGGATGCGAAGTCGCCACTCCGAGCGTGGCCCCGCTCACCGGCCTTGGACGGAGAGAAAAGGGGCGGCCAGTCCGTCTACACGGCTGTAAGCAGGTGAGCTCGAGCGCATGGAGGCGAAGAAATGGCCAGATCGATGCCAGCCAAGTCCACAGCCAAGCCCTCTCCGGCTGTTCGCTGCTTCACACGGGCGCTCAAGAACGCTCGGTATTTGCAGCAGATGGCCCCCCAACTGTTCGCGAGGGACGCCCATGCCGAGGGCTTCGGCACTGGCGTGCCGATCGAGATCCTGCGTGGGCTTCACCGGACCCGGCACGACTCTCCGGTCCTGAGCCGTCACCAGGCAGTCGCGGATTTCCTGCGACAGAACCAACTCCCGGTACCGGCCCGGACTGCCCGCGACCCGCTGTTCAGCGGGACGGTCTACTTCGCCCAGATCACCTTCCAGACTTCCGGTGGCGACCTGTTGATCCAGACCGCCGACATGAACCAGATCGTAGAGTACGCTCAGCACGCCATCGTCCCCATCTCGGAGTACGCCGCGCAGTACGGATCCAACACCGTCACAGTCTCTCCGACCGTGCTCACCTACGCGGCTAGTGTCCCGGCGGGGAGTTACACCGATGGAGACCTCCAGGGGTGGGTCAATGACATGTTCTCGACCAACGGCCTATCAGCCGACTCCTGCATCTTCGTCGTGAGCCCGCAAGGCCTGACTGCCCCGAACGTCGGCGAGAACTCCGGCTACCACGGCAAGGCCAACATCCCGTACGTCGTGGCCGGCGTCTTCGCCACCGGGCTGACCCTCGACGACAGCCCCGATGCCTACGCCATGGTCGTGAGCCACGAGCTCGCGGAGATGATCGTCGATCCCAACGTGGACGGCGCGAACCCCGAGGTCTGCGACGCCTGCGACGTCAACTGCAACAATCTCACGCGCTGCTACTTCGACGCCTCCGACAGCTTCCTTGGCAGCAACCAGGATTCGCCGCCGAGCGGCTTCCCGTTCAGCTATTACACCTGTGCGGTGGTGAGACCGGCGGGCGCTACGGACTGTCCCGCGTCGTCCGCCAACTGCGCCTATGCACCGGTTCTGCAGCAGTGACAGTCATAGCCGGGCCCGGCTCACCCGCACGGCTGAAAGGCGCGGGACCGGCCGGGAGGAGCCCGGCCGGTCCTGGGAGGCGCCGGAGCGCTAGAGCGAGTTGAGGAAGGTGATGATCTGGTTCTTCTGGGTGGTGCTTAGATAGATGTAGTTCTCGATGACCGCCTCGGCCTGGTTGGTGTGGCGCAGGATGGCGTCGTTACGCAGGATGTTCTCGCCGTCGTGCATCAGGCGGTTGCGCGTGCGCATGCCCCAGAGCGGCGCGGTCCGCATCAGGGTCAGCGTGCCGATGCCGCCGTTCTGGACGATGAAGTCGCCCGTCCCCACGTCGTGCAGCATGAAGTCGCCGTACGGGTGGATGTTCATGCTGCCCAGCGCCGCCGGGACGATGAACTGGCCGCCGTTGAACGAGGTGCCCGTCGGCGCGGTGGTCAGCGTCGGCACGTGACAGATGTTGCAGCCGATCTGGCTGAAGAGCGTCGCGCCGGCCCTGGCGTCCGAGGTCGCCGCCAGCACCGTGTCGCGTGGCGGCACCTTCATCGACCGCATGAAGCGGGTGAAGGAGCCGATGTCGGCGCCGAAGGGGTCTGACTGGGTGGCCGGGTCCTGCATCGCCGGGACGCCGTTCTGGGTGTTGAGGTAGGTGACGCTGGTGCCGTTGGAGGTGTTCTCGGTGGGGTTGAGGGGGTTGGTGATCCCCATCTCGTTGAGGTAGGCGTCCGACGCGAAGGAGAGCAGGCTCGCGTGCTGGTTCTTCCAGCCGAAGCGGCCGATCCGCGTCACACCGGAGGCCTCGAGCACCGGCACCCGGATGATGGTGCCGCGCATCGAGGAAGGCTGCGACGACTGGACGGCGGTGAAGGCGCTGTCCGGCAGCGCCTCGACGAAGCCGTCGCCCGCGATGTTCAGGCTGGTGCGGAAGGTGGCCACGTTGTCGGTGCCCAGAGCGCGCACCTGGATCGAGGGATCGATGGCGCGCGAGAAGATCAGCGAGCCACCGGGATGGGGGGTGAAGTTGTAACCGTCGAACGTGCCCGCACGCAGCTCGGTCACCTGGCTGATCGTGCCGCTCACCGGGTTCTGATGGCACTCCCGGCAGGACTGCGCGTTGTAGTTCGGACCCAGGCCATCGGAGATCTGCTCGATCTCGTCGAACTTCGCGCGGTCGGCGTCCATGTTCGCCTGCGCCTCGAAGCCGTTGGTCAGGTTGTCGAAGCCGGCCGGCGCCTCGGTGGTGACCGCGTATACGACCGGGACCGCCACCAGGACCGAGAGCGCGAGCCCGCGCGCCACCAGACGTTTTCTTGTCGACTGCTGCTTCGCCATGTTCGCTCCCCTCCTTTGGGTAGGGGTGAGCCTTCGCCACGGAACGGCGAGCCTCGGCCCTGACCGGCGCAGGCGGCTCCTCTCCCGGACCGCGGGACGGCAGACCCCTCCCCAGCCTGCCGAGCGTGCTCGCGGCGGGAGCTTGCGCCGAAAGGGAGGCCTCGTGACGCCGGGCTCGCGCCCTACGCGCGGCCTGGCGTGCTGTAACGTTCTATGCGACAGGTCACCCTAACAATCCAGGTGCCGGAAGTCGGGAAAAGTGCGCCGCATCGCCGCGGGATCGCCGCGGGATCGTCGCCGCAGCTAGCGCGGGACATTGGCGCCCGACGCGTGGTCGCGTTCGAGCTGCACGCCCTCGCTGGCGAGGTCGACCTTGACGATGTCCGGGCGGAAGAAGAGCGCCAGCGTCCAGTCCGCGACGATGCGCACGCGCCGGCTGAGGCGGGGCATCTGGAAGAGGTAGTAGGTGCGGCGCGCCCACCAGGCCAGGAAGCCGCGCAGCGGCAGCCCGAGCACCGAGCCCAGTCCCCGCGCATGGCCGAGCGAGGCCATGATCCCGAGGGTCTCGTAGACGAAGGGCCGCGGCGGCCTGCCGTCGAGGACCGCGGCGAGGTTGCGGGCCAGCTGCCTGGCCTCGCGGATGGCGTGCTGCGCCAGGTAGGGATAGGGGTGCCCGGCCGGGTCCGGGATCCGCGCGCAGTCGCCCAGCGCCCAGACCTCGGGGCGCTCCTGGCAGCGCATCGCGCCGTCTACGAGCAGGTGTCCGTGGCGGTCCTTCGGCAGTGGCAGCCCGGCGGTCAGCGGGTGCGGCGCGATGCCGGCGGCCAGCACGATCGTCCCGGCCTCGAGGGTCTCGCCGTCGAGGTGGACCTTGCCCGGCTCGATGGCCCGCACCGGGGCCGCGGTGCGGATCTCCGCCCCCTGCCGGGCGCCGAGCACCCTGGCGGCGTAGCGGGCGATCGGCTCGGCGACCTCGGGCAGGATGCGCTCGGTGGCCTGCAGGAGGTGGCAGCGGATCTCGCCGCGCCGCAGCCGCGGATAGTAGCGCACGATCTCGTCGGCGAAGGCGGTCATCTCGCCGAACAGCTCCACCCCGACCAGGCCGCCGCCCACCACCACGAAGCGGAGCAGGCGGCGCTTGCGCTCGGGATCGAGCTCGACGTCGGCGCGCTCGAAGCGCTCGATCATGTGGTCCCGCAGCAGCATGGCGTCCGCCAGGGTCTTGAAGGTGAAGGCCGCCGCCGACCCCGGGATCAGGTCGAGGTTGGTGTGCGCGCCGAGGGCCAGGACGAGCTGATCGTAGGGCAGCTCGAAGCCGGCGCCTTCCGCCGGCGCCGCCAGGACGATGCGGCGTTCGAGGTCGATCGCGCGCACGGTCGCCTCGACGAAGCGCGCCCGGCGCAAGAAGTCCCGCACCGGCAGGGAGCAGTGCCGCAGCTCGAGCGTGCCCGAGAAGGCCTCGAACAGCAGCGGCGTCATCAGGAAGAAGTTGTCGCGGCAGACCAGCACCACCTCGACGTCGGGGCGCCGCGCGCAGCACCGCTCGAGGTGGCGGGCGGTCCAGATGCCGCCGAACCCGCCGCCGAGCACGACGATGCGCGTCAACGCCCTCGCCTCAGACCGGCCCTTGGTGCTGCTAGCCGGTCTTCTTCTCGCCTGGCGGCTGGTGTGGCGGCGGCGGGTGAG
>DATNKH010000232.1:0-8146 GCA_035603475.1 Thermoanaerobaculia bacterium | reverse complement strand
CCGCGGTGGGTGAGGAGACCAAACTCCAAGGAGCGTGCGTGCAACCGCGAGGAACCCGCCAGCGGTCAGGTTCTCCACGGCGAACCCGAGCGCGACCGCGATCCCACCCGGTCGGCCATACGAGCCTCCCCCGCCGGCTGCATCTTGAAGGAGCGGCGGTAAATCGGCCGCGCCGGGAGCCAGCGCCCGCTCTACGAGGACGACGGCATTCTGCACGGCTGCCGCATCGAGGCTCTTCAGAGCCACTCCTCGCCCGCGGTCAGGGTCGACCGCGGCAAGGATGCCCAGAGCCGCAGCGGCCCGCTCCCCAGGCCCCAGGGCGGCACCTGCGAGAACGCCCAGTGGATCGCTCGCTCCCGAGATCGACCAGTCCGAGCCGACAGCCAGGGCGAAGAGCTGGGCCCAGGGATCGGAATGGTGCTCAGCGAGCAGCTCGAGCGCGCCCGCAAACCCACGCATTCGATGTTGGTACCTCGCATAGACATCCCATCCGTCCGCATTCAGTCCGCCGCCGTGCAGCGGGTCCCGGACGCGCTCGGCGTCTTTCGCAGCCTTGAACTTGGCATACACCTCCTGGGTGGCCCTGCGCCGCTCGGGGCGCCGGGCGAGCTCCGCGGCGATCGTCAGGCTGAGCTCGGCGTCGTCCCGCCACGGCCGGGCGCGGCCGGGCGCGTCCTGATTTGCCGGCCCTCCCGGGATGAGATGGGCAAGGTCCGCTGCCGCAGCGACGCCAGGGTACTCCGCTAGCGCTTCGGCGAAGGCATCGCGGCCTTCGGCGAGATCCGCCGCTCGCAGCAGCAGGTCGAAGGCCTCGCGGCGCCGCCCGGTGCGGAGAGCAGCCAGGATGGCAGCTCGGAGATCGTCCAGCACCCGCTCCTCGTGCGGGTGAGCGGCCTGGATCTGCGCATCGAGGCGGACCGGCTCGCGCCACCAGGCGACGAGCTCGTCGAAGCGCTCCGCGAGGAGGAGGTGGTAGGAGAGATTCCACCGCGCGTAGTCGTCGTGCTCGAACCACCGGCGGCAGTGGTCAGCGAGCGCCCCCCGCGCGGCCAGGCATTCCGACCTGAGCCGCTCGCCGGTCCAGTCCAGGAAGTCCTGGTCCTGCCACGCCACTCGATCTTCCCGCTCGAGGCGCAGACCGAAGCTCAAGCGACTGATCATCGCGCGCACCTGCTCTTCAGCCATCCCGGTGATCGCCGCGACATCGGCCAGCTGCGGGGCCTGCCTCATCTCGTAGAGCACGGCCAGGACGCGGCGCACGTCGGCTGGTGCCAGGCGCCGTCCGAGCTCCGTCTCCTGGTCGTAGTAGGCGAACGCGGTGCGGCGGGCGGTCTCCTCGATGATGCGGTGGGCGGTCGCCGGCGGAGACGAGGCGACCTCCTCCAGCACCTTGCTCTGCACTCGCGGGTTGCCCGCGGTGCGCGCGTGGAGAAAGTCCGCCTCGGCCGGCGGCAGCGCTGGAGCGAGGCCCGCGGCGTGGCGCCGGGTCTCGTCTTCGTCGAAGCCGCGGAGCTCAACGCGACGAGCGTCGGGTGACTTGTCGCCAACCACGTCCGTGAGGTTCTCGGTGCGTAGAGACACGACCAAGGCACAGTTACTCGGTAGGGGAAGTTCCCAGAGAATCGGCAGGAAGGAATACCCTGCCTCGGAGGGAGCGCGTCGCTCCTGCTCGTGCGCATTGTCGATGGCGTCGAAGGCGAGGACCAGCAGCTGCCCTTTCCGCTTCGCCGCCGCGGCAGCAGCTTTCAGGGCGCGGTTCACCTGGCGGAGCAGTGGCTGATAGTCGAGCCCCACGGTGGCCAGGATGCCCGTGCGATAGCGCGCCTCCAGGTCGTTGATGACCTGCGTGAAGCACTTCTTGTACGGGAAGCGCTCGGCTCCCGGGAGGATCCCCTGGCCGTCGGCATAGCAGTCATAGATCACTGCCTTGCCGGCGCCGCCAGGATCGCGGAGAGCGAGCCGGAGAGCGCTGGTCTTGCCGCAGCCACTGCGACCGTGGACGACGACGCGGCCATCTCCTTGTTGGATGGCCCTGCGCACCAGGTCGACGTCGTGCGTCTCGAACAGGGAAGCAGCGTCCGAAAAGACCGTGGGAGCCGGGTGAAACTGGTCTTCGGTTAGACGAAGGAACGCGAGGACATCTCTTCGGGTTAGAGTCTCCCGCTGCCCTGGCGTGGCACGTAGCTGGAGATGACTCAGGAGGTTCTCCAGGCGCTCGCTTCCTTCCGCGCTGAACCCGCTGAGAGCCTCGAAGAGCTCGGCCTCGCTACGGCCGCACGAGGGATGACCGAAGCCGGCGAGATCCCAGGCCGCGACCAACTCCCCGAGTCGCGCCCACGGCAAACCGCTCGCCCGTTGGAGAGCCAGGGCGGTCTGCCCTGCATCGTCAGGCACCGCGGCGAGCGCGCAGCCCGCCGCCTCATATGGCTTGTCTGTGATGGCCGTTCGCAGGATCTCGAGATGCTGGCGAAGTCGTGAACCGAGAGGCTGGTTGGTGAGGAGGCGGACGCTGACCTGGGCTTGTGCCGGCGCCAGGCCTCGGGTAGGTGCCAGGGGATCGAACATGGCCGCGAGCTTGTGGAAGACTGACTCGCCGCCGTCCTTCCTCGCGGTCAGACGGCTGCGTGTCCAGGCCTCGGCAGGGCGCAGCGGGCTGTACTTAACCTGGACGAGATTCACGGCATGTGCGGTTTCGACATCGACGCCGCCGTAGTACTCCGAGACGTCGACACCTAGGAAGGCGGTCGGGTCGCTGGATGTCGCCTGGTCGGCTGGCGATACGTTCTCGATGACGAGTTGAGTCAGCCCCGTGTAGGGATGCAGCAGGTCGAGGAGGCGGCGGGCGACGTAGACCAAGTGATAGCGGTCGCCGGCGTTAGGAGGTCGGGCGTCGAGACGCTTTCTGAATGCAGGCATCTGTAGCGGCGCGTGAAGCCGCGCCGGTGGCGGCACCGGTACGCGCTGACGGTTCGATTGTCGCCCAGAATCCAGGGCTTCACCTCTCCCACCTTATGCAGAATATGCCACAAGTGCGCCACAACTGGAACTCGGGCTAGTCTCATGTATCATAAGTCATTGATTCCATGGAGCCGACGATCGGGATTGAACCGATGACCTGCTGATTACGAATCAGCTGCTCTACCGCTGAGCTACGTCGGCTGGGGTATGGCGAACACACCTCGGACCGGCCGCCCAGGAGGCCGAGGAGAGCGGTCAGTCTAGGCGATGGAGACGAGGAAGCGCAAGAGCCGGAGGACGGCTCGGACGGCTCCGGCAGCCCCAGCAGCCTCTCCCGCATCCGCCCCGCAGCCGAGCCCAATCCGCCCGGACCCGGCAGTAGATCCTGACGCGCCGCCGGCCGCCTCAGGACGAGCGCCGTAGCGGCACTCCGGTGGCGGCGGCCTCGCGGAGCTGGGGGTGGAGTATTAGGCCGAAGCCGTCGGCGAGGCGGGGGAAGTAGTTGAAGATGGCGATCAGGTGGCCGAGCTCGAGGAGGCCTTGATCGTCGAGGCCGATGTCGCGCAGATCCTGCCAGTCGGCCGCCGTCATCTCGCGGGGGCTGAGGCTCATCTTCTCGGCGACGGAGCACAGCGCGCGCTGCCGCGGGGTGAGGTCGGTCAGGTCGCGCCAGCGGTGCTGCTTGATCGCCTCGACCAGCCGCGGATCGCCGTTCTCGACACGCAGAAACTCTGCGTGAGACTCCGTTCAGAACTCGCAGACCTGCGCCGCGGAAGCCACGGCCGCGACCATTTCGCGCTCGGTGCGGCTCAGAGCACCCGGCGCGAACATGATCTCCTGGAAGGCTCTCTGTATTGCCGGGCCGATCCGCGGGTGCGCGGCGAGCAGCCGTGACATGTCGCCGATGAAGCCGAAGTCGTAGGGCGATTTATAGCCGCTCGTCGCTCGCTCCCGCAGCTCCTCCTCGGCGGGCAAGGCGATGAAGGGGCCTTGATCTGGAGTCATGGAATGTCCTTTCGTCGCGGCGAGCCTGTGCTCGGCGTCAGCCTTGGCCGCGCCCGCGACCGCACGCGCAGCCGCAGCCGCGACCGCAGAGTCTACACCGGCAGTCCTCTCCGCCATTCGCTGCCGCCGCCGGCCGCCCGCCCGCCCGCCGTTCCACCACCGGCCGCCAGCCGCCGGCCGTCGGCCTGCGCGGTTAGCGCCTCCCACCTTCCTCACTCTCGTACGTGCAGCCGACACACGAGATGGAGACGCGAGATAAAGTGAGCGCGCGGCGTAGAGCGTACAGGAGCCACGCGCAGGAACCGCGTGAGGAGCCAGCCGGTGAGAGGGCCGGGGGTCATGGATCTGTCGGTATTCTGGAAGGGCGCCCTCCTGGGCTTCTCGATCGCGGCGCCGGTCGGCCCGATCGGCGTGCTTTGCATCCGGCGCAGCCTCGGCGCTGGTTTCCTGGCTGGCTTCGCTTCCGGACTGGGGGCGGCGACCGCGGACGCTCTGTACGGCGCCGTGGCGGGCCTGGGGCTCACCGCCATATCGAGCGTGCTGCTCGCAGGGCGCGGCTGGCTCCGCCTGGTCGGCGGTCTCCTGCTGCTGGCCCTCGGGGCGCGGACGTTCTTCGCCGCTCCTGCCGCACCTCGCCCGGCGTCTCCGCCCGGACCGCCGCGCGGCCTCCTCCACCAGTACGCGTCGACCTTTCTCCTCACGGTCACCAACCCCGCGACCATCCTGTCGTTCACCGCCGCCTTCGGAGCGCTGGGACTGGTGACCCGCCTGGCGGCCGCCGCTCTCGTGGCCGGGGTGTTCGCCGGCTCCGCGGCGTGGTGGCTGCTGCTCGCCGGCGCCACCAGCAGGCTCCGCACCCGCGTCCCTCCCTCCGGCCTGGCCTGGATCAACCGCGGCTCCGGCCTGATCCTCGGCGTTTTCGGCGCGCTGGCCCTTGCGACCGCGTGGGCCACGTGGGCCGCGCGGGCATCGTAAATCGCCCGGCCCCCGAGCGTCCATGGACGAGAACGAGCCCATCGCGCCCTTCCCGGTCACCGCGCGGCCGGCACCGGTCGCGCCGCCGCCGCCTCCCGGCAGCCGCCGGCTGCTCGCGGACCCCGACTTCCTCAAGCTGTGGACCGCGCAGGCCATCTCCGAGCTGGGATCGCGGATCACTCGCGAGGGCATCCCGCTCACCGCCCTGCTGGTGCTGCACGCCGGGGCCGTGCGGATGGGACTCCTCAACGCGCTCGGCGGCATCGCGGTCCTGGTCTTCGGCCTGGCCGCCGGGGTCTGGATCGACCGCCTGCGCCGCCGCCCGGTGCTCATCGCCGCCGACCTCGGCCGCGCCGCGCTGCTTGCCTCGATCCCGGCCGCGGCGCTCGCCGGCCGGCTGGCGATGACGCAGCTCTACGTCGTCGCCGCGCTCGCCGGCGTCATGACCGTCTTCTTCGACATCGCCGACCAGTCGTACCTCCCGGCGCTGGTCGAGCGCGACCGGATCCTCGAGGCGAACAGCAAGCTCACCCTGAGCAGCACGATCGCCGAGATCGCCGGTCCCGGCCTCACCGGGTTCCTGGTGCAGGCGATCACGGCGCCGATCGCCATCCTGTTCGACGCGCTCTCGTTCCTCGCCTCCGCGCTGCTGCTGGCCGGCATCCGCAGGCGCGAGCCGCCGCCGCCGCGCCGGCCGCCGGAGCACGTGCTGGCCGCGACGCTCGCCGGGGTGCGCCAGATCTTCGCCGATCCCGTGCTGCGCCCGCTCGGCTTGCGATCGGCGACCGCCTGGGTGTTCCACGGTTTCCTGGGTGCGCTCTACCTGCTCTTCGCGATCGACGTCCTGCGCCTGCGCCCCGCGGTGCTCGGCATCGTCATCGCCACCGGCGGCACCGGCGCCACGGCCGGCGCCTTCCTGGCGCAGCGCCTCGAGCGCCGCGTCCCCCTCGGGCCGACGTTCCTGGCGACCTCGGCGCTCTATGGGCTGACCCTCTTCCTGATCCCGCTGGCCGGCCTGGCCGGGACGGCGGCGCCGCCGGCCGCCTCGTCCGCCGGCGCCGGGTCTCCCGCCGGGTGGCTCGCCGTGGCGCTGCTGATCACCGTCCAGCTGATCGGCGACATGGCGTTCACGGTCTACTCCATCAACGAGGTCAGCCTGCGGCAGCGGGTGGCGCCGCCGGAGCTCCTCGGCCGGATCAACGCCGGCATGCAGCTGCTGGCGCGCGGCGTCTACCCGCTCGGCGCGCTGATCGGCGGCTACCTGGGAGAGCGGCTCGGCATCCGCCCGACCCTGGCGCTCGCCGCCGCCGGCCTCCTGCTCTCGACCCTCTGGCTGCTCCCCTCGCCGCTGCGCCGCCTGCGCTGACGGCATCGGCGGCCGGAATTTTCGCCGGCCGGAATTTCCGCCCCGCACCCGGCGTTGCCGCCAAGCGAGGACGTCCTCCGGCCATGACCAGCTCGCCGCCAGCGCTCGCGCCCTACACCATTCCCGCCGGCGCCGACGTCGGGCACGTGCACCTCAAGGTCGCCGAGCTCGAGCGCGCGCTTGCCTTCTACCGCGACGTCCTCGGCTTCGAGCTGGTCACCCGATACGGCTCCCAGGCCGCGTTCGTGTCGGCCGGCGGCTACCATCACCACATCGGCCTCAACACCTGGGAGAGCCGCGGCGGCACGCCGCCGCCGCCCGGCCACTCCGGCCTTTATCACGTCGCGATCCGCTATCCGACGCGGCCCGCGCTCGCCGCCGCGGTGCGGCGAGTCCTCGACGCGGGAGTGCGCCTGCACGGCGCCTCCGACCACGGCGTCAGCGAGGCGGTCTACCTCGCCGACCCCGACGACAACGGCCTCGAGCTCTACTGGGATCGCCCCCGCGAGCAGTGGCCGCGCACGCCGGACGGCGCCATCGCCATGCGCACCGACCCTCTCGACCTCGCCGCCCTGCTGCGCGAAGCGGCGGCCTGAGCCCGCGGGCCTCTCGCGGCCGCCGCCTCCGTCATCACCCGCTCACCCGCGGCTGGCCGCGAAGATCGCCCGCACCGTGTCGAGCGTGTCGGCCTCCGCGGCGCTCTTGTCGGGGCGGAAGCGCTTGACGCGGGCGAAGCGCAGGGCCATGCCGGCAGGGTAGTGCGGACTCTCCTGGACGTCCCCGAAAGCGACCTCGACGACCATCTCGGGCCGCACCTGCACCGCCCAGCTGTCCTCCGCGGCGCCGCCGCCGATCGCCAGCCGCCGGAACTGCTCGGTCTGCCAGGTCAGCATCTCGTCGGTCAGCCCCTTGAAGGTCTTGCCGAGCATCACGAAACCGCCGCTCTGCGCGTCGCGGGCGCCGAGGTGGAGGTTCGACAGCCAGCCGCGCCGCCGCCCGTGGCCCCACTCGGCCGCGAGCACCACCAGGTCGAGGGTGTGGGCGGGCTTGATCTTGAGCCAGCTGAAGCCGCGCCGGCCCGCCTCGTAGGGGGCGTCCATGGCCTTGGCCAGCAGCCCCTCGTGGCCGCGGCGCAGCACCTCGGCGAAGAAGGCCTCGGCCTCGTCCGGCGACGCGGTCACCAGGCGCGGCACGGTCAGCCCCGGAGCGGCCGCGGCCAGCGCCGCGAAGCGCTCGCGCGCCGGCCGGTCGAGCAGGTCGTCGCCGTCCATGTGCAGCAGGTCGAAGAGGAAGGGCGTCAGCGGCAGCTCGCCCCGCAGCCGCTCGACGTCGAGCTTGCGGCCGAAGCGCCGCATGGTCACCTGGAAAGGATGCGGCGCGCCCCCGGGCCGCAGCGCGATCGCCTCGCCGTCGAGCAGCAGCCGCCGCGCCGGCAGCGCGCGCACCGCCTCGACCACCTCGGGCACCGCGGCCGTCACCTCGTTGCCGAGGCGCGAGAAGACCCGCACCTCGTCTTCGGCCTTGTGCACCTGGATGCGGGCGCCGTCGAGCTTGAGCTCGAAAGCCGCCTCGCCGAGCCGCTCGAGCGCCTCGGCGGCATCCGCCGCCGGCTGGGCGAGCATCGGCTGCAGCGGGCGGAACAGCTGCAGGCGGAAGCGCGCCAGCCCCGGGCGCCCCTCGACGAGCGCCGCTCGCGCCACCGGCGCCAGCTCGCCGGCGAGCATCCACGCCCGCCGCACCTCCTCGGCCGGCACCGCCGCCGCGGCCGCCAGCGCCTCGACCGTGAGGCCGGCCAGCGCCCCCTGGCGCAGCTCGCCGAAGATCAGCCGCACCAGCAGCTCC
>DATNKH010000231.1:0-5074 GCA_035603475.1 Thermoanaerobaculia bacterium | reverse complement strand
GGTGAGCAGGCACCCACGCGACCAACACTCGGTCCGGCTCAGGGAGCGGACCGGCACTGCCGCCGAGAATCCCTTGACCTCCTGCTCACCTAACCAGGATCGGCTAACTGCGCCGGCGTTCTGCCGCGCAGGCTCCTAGCGCCCACAAAACTCCATAGCCGCCGGTCGCAGCACCGCACGCTGGCCATTGTCGAAGACGCTCACAGCCCGAAGTGGCGGCTGGCCCAGAATCCTCACGCAGACCGGGTAGTGGCTCGAAAACTGAACCACTGCCCCCGCGGGGCCATGGTTGCTGTCGGCGGCAGCCCGATACAAGAGGCGGCGGGCAGTTCCCGCCGCCCTCCAGCGCCAAGCCGATCACCACCAACATCTCCTCTAGAAGAACCCGCGTCGATCTCGCCTGCTTACGACGATTAGCCCTTCCGTGTACAAGGACACGCGGCGGCGAAAGACAGCCAGTTGCACATTCAAATAACTCTATGCCGATGGAGGCTACGTCCTACTTGGCGCTGCACTACCTTGACTTGCCCGTTACTTGTATGATGAAACGGACTGCCTTCCTGAGCGCACGGCTTGGCCTTGCGCCATGCGGACTCGAACCCGAGAGGAAAGGGAGAAGAGGACCATGCTCACGCGTCTGCACCAAACTAAGGGTCGCAATTCGCTGCGTTTACTAGCATTGACTTCAGGAATGATGTGGAGTGCCACGGTACTTCTTGGCCAGACGGACAACACCCTCCCCAATGTGAACTGGGCTGCTGCAGAGATGAAGATACCACCATCAACTGCAGGCACATCCTTTAAGGCTACCGGAATACTCGGTGCTCGGCAAACGGTCCATACAATGGCAGGGCATTCACCACCCAAAATTTATGTCGCCCATGTGTATGGCCTAGGAGGCAAGCCATTCTTCCATGATCCGAGCACTGAAGCTATTGACGCCCTTAGTTTCAGCTACGAGTTGCGGCAGATTAATCCACCGCTCGGCCAGTGTGTCGCATACGCACCGCTGATTTTGCAGAATAATATCTACTACTCTGGGCCAGTCGACAATATATGCGCACAAGCCAGTTTCACCACTTTTCAGCATGCGCACCTGGTTGCGACCGCGTTCACGAATTCATCCGGTCTTCCGGGGCACCCAGACTTCAGTTGCGCTGGATCCAAATTCCAAGTTGGGTTCATAACTGCGAATACCGCGGCTGCCGTTGTGCCTTCATACACCCGAACCAGCGACATAAGAAATTGGTCAGTGACCATTCTTAACGCGATCGATCCCAAGTTTGCCCTGACGGTCAATGTCGCCAGCGGGTCGACGTACACTCTTCAAGCAAACTTGACGGTTCCTCCTACAGGCACTTCCTATGGCTGGTTTGTATATCAGGTGGATAAGATCACCGGAGCGGTAATAGGCAACCAAAAATTGGAAGATCCCTCTCTCTGGTTCACGACTGCCACCACGTTCCCGGGCTGGCCCCCCCCATCACTAATGCTACCAATCCTGGCGTCCCTGGCGTCTTCCAGGCAGGCCTGTACTATCGCATAACGCTTGGAGAATGGCTGACTGCGTGCAGCACGACATGGACCTAGGTATCAACAATAATTTGTGAGGGCAACGGCTGTTGATGGCCGGCCCGGCTCCTGTCGAGCCTCCTACTGCCCCGCCGGCCCCGCCACCGGCGGGCGCCCGGCGCGGTCGAGGGCCCGCTGCATCAGGATGTCCTGACTCGAGCGGGCGGGCTCGCCGGTTGCCGGGCGGCGCTGGAGGTAGGTGCCGTCGGCGCGGAGGTCCCAGGCCTTGACGTTGTCGGCCAGCTGGAGGTCGAGGATGGCCCGGAGCTCCTCCTGCAGGCGCGGGTCCTCGACCGGCGCGATCGCCTCGACCCGGTAGTCGAGGTTCCGCGACATCCAGTCCGCCGAGCCGATGAAGTACTCCGGTCGGCCGGCGTTGGCGAAGCAGAAGATGCGGGCGTGCTCGAGGAAGCGGCCGATGATGCTGATCACGCGGATGGTCTCGCTCTGACCCGGGATCCCCGGCCGCAGCCGGCAGATGCCGCGCACCACGAGGTCCATCTCGACGCCGGCGGCGGACGCTTCGTACAGCGCCTCGACGATCTCGCGGTCCTCGAGGGAGTTCATCTTGGCGATGATCCGGCCGCCCCGTCCCTCCCGGCTGTGCTCCACCTCGCGCCGGATCAGCTCGAGGAAGCGCTGGCGCATGTTGATCGGCGCTACCAGCAGCTTCTTGAAATGCGGCCGGTGGACGTAGCCGGTGAGCATGTTGAAGAGCTGCGCGACGTCGGCGGCGAGCTCCTCGTTGGCGGTGAACAGGCCGAGGTCGGTGTAGAGCTTGGCGGTCTCGGGGTTGTAGTTGCCGGTCCCCAGGTGGACGTAGCTGCGCAGCTGGTCGCGCTCGCGCCGCACCGCCAGGGCGATCTTGGCGTGGGTCTTCAGCCCGACGACGCCGTAGGCGACGTGTGCGCCGACGCCCTCGAGCGCCTCGGCCCACTCGATGTTCGCGGCCTCGTCGAAGCGGGCCTTGATCTCCACCGTCGCCGCCACCTGCTTGCGCGCCTCGGCGGCGCGGATCAGCGCCCGCATGTTCGGCGAGTCGGACGAGGTGCGGTAGAGCGTCTGCTTGATGGCGAACACCGCCGGGTCGTCGGCGGCGCCCTCGATGAAGCGCTGCACGCTGGTGGTGAAGGAGTCGAAGGGATGGTGCACCAGCAGGTCGCCCGCGGCGATGACGCCGAAGATGTCGTCCGACTCGCCGTCGCCGGCCGCCGCCAGCGATGCCAGCCGCGGATGGGTGACCGGCGTCCAGGGGCGGAAGCGCAGCGACGGCAGCGGCACCCCTGACAGCTGCATCAGGTCGCGCAGGCCGAGCGGGCCGTCGAGCTCGAACACCTCCGGCGACCCGACCTCGAGCTGGTCGCACAGCAGCTCGCGCATCCACTCCGGGCAGCCCTTGGCCAGCTCGAGGCGCACCACGGTGGCGAAGCGGCGCTCGCGCAGCTCCTCCTGGATCGCCTCGAGCAGGTCGTCGGCGGCGTCCTCGTGGCGCTGCACGTCCGAGTTCCGGGTCACCCGGAAGGGGTGCGACTCGACGATCTCCATCCCCTCGAACAACCGCTGCAGGTTGTTGGCGATGACCTCCTCGATCGGCACGAAGCGGAGCGTCTTCGGCACCTGCACCCAGCGCGGCAGGATGTGCGGCGCCTTGATGCGCGCGAAGCGCAGGGTGCCGGCGCGCCCGGGGAGATGCCCGCCGGCGCCGCCGGGGGAGCGCACCGCGACCGCCAGCGACAGGCTCAGGTTGGAGATGAACGGGAAGGGGTGCGCCGGGTCCACCGCCAGCGGCGTCAGGACCGGGAAGATCTTGCGGTCGAACTCCTCGGCCAGGTGGCGGCGCTCGGCCGGCTTGATCTCGTCCCAGCGCAGGATCTCGAGGCCGTGCTGGCGCAGCGCCGGCAGCAGCTCGTCGTTCAGCAGCCGCCGCTGCTCGGCGAGCATCGGCCGCACGGCGGCGTTGATCTCGGCCAGCTGCTGGCGCGGCGTGCGGCTGTCGGGCGGCAGCTCGCGCACGTTGCTGGCCAGCTGCTGCTTCAGGCCGCCGACGCGCTTCATGAAGAACTCGTCGATGTTGTTGTCGAAGATGGCGACGAACTTCAGCCGCTCGATCAGCGGGTTGGACTCGTCCCGTGCCTCGTGCAGCACGCGCCGATTGAACTCGAGCCACGACAGCTCGCGGTTGATGAACAGCGCCGCGACATCGGAGGCCGGCGCGGCAGGCGCGGCTAGCGCCGAGGGCGTCGACGACGACGGCGGCGCGGGTGGCGTCGCCGGCAGGGGGTGGATCGGGGTGACCCCGGCCGGCGCGTCGGCGAGGTCGGGGGGGCTCGGACTCTGCTTCGGCTCAGACAAGAGGGTCACTCTCCATGTCGCGCATGTCGCCGGGGTGCCTGCGCCGGGAAACGCCTACCCCCTAGACCGCGATCCACGATCCAGATCGATCCGGGTCGATCCGGGTCGGTCGGGCCGGGTCGGGCCGAGAGGACGCCGGGGGGACCCGGCTCGACGAGGCGAACCCCCATTCTGCCACATCCGACCCCCGGCCGCCACCGCACCGCTGTGACAAAGCGCGGCAAACGCGAGACATCCAGCCGCGGCCCCAATCGTCACCCGGCCGCAACGCAACCGTTACCCGGAGCACGCCGCCGTCACCCTACGGCGCATTCCCGCCTCGTACCATGGGTCTCCGAGGTCCGAGCCGCCTGCCGCGGTTCGCGAACTTGGGGAGACCCCGATGACGGCCAAGGCCGACCTGCATGTCCACAGCAAGGCTTCCAACCGCCCGCCGGAGTGGATCCTGCGCCAGTTCGGCGCGCCCGAGAGCTTCACCGAGCCGCGCGAGGTCTACCGTCTCTGCCGCGAGCGGGGCATGGACTTCGTGACCCTGAGCGATCACGACACCATCGCCGGCGCGCTCGAGATCGCCCACCTGCCGGGCACCTTCCTCTCCGAGGAGGTCACCGTCGAGTTCCCCGAGGACGGCTGCGAGATCCACTGCCTGGCGATCGGCATCACCGAGGCGCAGCACCGCGACATCCAGGCCCTGCGCCGCAACGTCTACGAGCTGCGCGACTACCTCGTGGCGCAGGACGTCGTGCACTCGGTCGCCCACCCGCTCTACCGGGTCAACGACATGCTCACCCTGGACCAGCTCGAGAAGCTGCTGGTCCTGTTCAACCGCTTCGAGGCCCTGAACGGCATCCACGACCGCCGCGCCAACGACCTGGTGCAGCTCATCTTCGGCTCGCTGACCCGCGGCGTGATGGAGGAGCTGGCGGAGCGCCACCGCCTCCAGCCGGTCGGCCCCACCCCCTGGATCAAGACGTTCACCGGCGGCAGCGACGACCACGGCGGCCATTACGTCGCGACCACCTGGACGGAGACCACCACCCCGCCGAGCAATGCAGGCGGCGCCAGCGCCGGCGGCGGCACCGCGGGCACCCAGGCCGCCCCCGCCGCCCCCGCCTCCGAGATCGGCGGCGTCGCCGGCTTCCTCGCGGCG
>DATNKH010000230.1:0-12428 GCA_035603475.1 Thermoanaerobaculia bacterium | reverse complement strand
CCGCGGGGGAGGGCACGTCGTCACGGTCCAGGGCGGCGTGGCGACGCTCTGGGACACGGCGTCTGGCCGCAGAGTCGGCCCAGGGCCCAATCTGTCGGGAGTGGTACGCACCGTGCGCTTTGCTCCCGATGGGCATCTTCTCCTGACCGCGGGCACCGGCGGGGTGGCCCATCTGTGGGATCCCGCGAGCGGTCGCCACCAGGGAGATCTAGCGGACGGTGAGGAGTGGTCGCTCAACTGTGTGGAGCCGAGCCCGAACGACCGGCGTGTGGTCATCTGCTCGCAGGGCGGCTACGCCCAGGTCTTCGACGCCGCCTCGAGGCAGCCGTTGGGAGAACCAATGCGAACGGAAGTGGCCGTCACCCAGGCGGAATGGAGCGCGGACAACGAGCGAGTCCTCACCATCTCGAGTGACTGTACCGTGCAGGTCTGGGACGCCGCGAGCGGCGCAGCAGTGAGTGAGCGGATCTACCCCGGGTTCCCCTGCCGGCGTGCTCATTTCAGTCCGGATGGCCAGCGCGTCGTGACCGGAAGCGCCCCTGAAGGCAAGGTTCTCATCCGTCTCTGGGAAGCGGGGAGCGGCAGCCAGATCGGCCATGATCTCAGCTTTCAAGGTAACCTCACAGATCTGACCTTTAGCCCCGATGGGCAGCGACTCCTGCTCATTCAAGAGCAGGCCAGACCGAGCCTCTGGGATATGGCGACTGGGAAGAGTGGCGACGCGGAACTGCTGACGCTCATGGCCGAGGTGGCGGGAGGCAACGAGGTGAACGAGCAGGGGCATGTATTGGCTGTGACAGAGCTGAGTGGACGTTGGGACCGATTGCTACACGGCATCACCGGCCAAGGCGTGGGAGCGGCAGTGGCGAAATGGTTGGTGGCTGACCCGAGGTCCGAGATGGTATCGCCGCTCTCGAGCCCGAGGCCGAAAGGATCCACCCCCGTACCGGGTGCTACTGCAACAGCGACATCAAATCGGTAGTAGCGCTGCCATCTTCCCAGCAGCAACGCCTAGCCCTGCGTGGGCTCCGCTTGCGCGCCTACATCTTGCTGTAGTTCGGGCCGCCGCCGCCCTCGGGGGGGACCCAGGTGATGATGGCGTAGGGGTCCATGATGTCGCAGGTCTTGCAGTGGACGCAGTTGGCGGCGTTGATCTGCAGGCGCTTGCCTCCTGGCGATGCGGCTGCGTCGGGGACCATCTCGTAGACGGCGGCGGGGCAGAAGCGCTCGCAGGGGTTGGCGTACTCGACGGTGCAGCGCGTCGCGCAGATGCCGGGGTCGGCGACGTGCAGGTGGACGGGCTGATCCTCCTCGTGCGCGGTGCCGGAGAGGTAGAGGTCGGCGAGGCGGTCGAAGACGAGCTGGGTGCCGTCGACGGCCTGGCTGGCGGCGGGGATCGGGGGGGGCGGCGGCGCCTCCAGGCGGCGGCCGCCCGCGGCGGAGGTCAGGGGCACCAGGCGCTCGTGGCCGGCGCGGGTAGGGAGACGGTTCCGCACGCCCCAGCCGCGGCCGCCGGTAACCAGGCCGAGGCCGGCCTGGAGCATGCCGGCGAGAAGGCCGTGGTCGAAGGCCTGGTGGAAGTTCCGCACCGGCCAGAGCTCGTCGCGGATCCAGCTCGACTCGACCTTGGACTGGTAGGCGACGTGCGGCGGCGGCGGTGCGCCTGTCGCGGTACCGTCCGTCGCTGCGGTCGCAGCCGTCGCGGCGGTCCCAGCATTCCCTGCCGTCGCGCCCGTCGCGCCCGTCGCGGCGAGGTGCTCGAAGATCGCCTCGGCGGCCAGCATGCCGGACTTCATGGCCAGGTGGATGCCCTTCAGGCGCTGGCTGTTCAGGAAGCCGGCGGAGTCGCCGATGAGCAGGAAGCCGTCGCCGCCGAGCCGCGGCAGCGACCACCAGCCGCCCTCCGGGATCGCCTTGGCGCCGTAGAAGGCCACCTTGCCGCCGGCGAGCAGGGGGGCGACGGCGGGATGGGTCTTGAAACGCTGGAACTCGAGATAGGGATCGAAACGCGGGTTCCGGTAGTCGAGGCCGACGACCAGGCCGACGATCAGCTGGTCGTTCTGCATGCCGTAGAGGAAGCCGCCGCCGAAGGTGTGGAAGCCGAGCGGCCAGTTCAGGGTGTGGATCACCTGGCCCGGCGCGATGCGTCCCGGCGGCAGGTCCCAGACCTCCTTCAGGCCGAGGGCGTAGACCTGCGGGTTCCGCCCGTGCCCTAGGCCCAGCGCCGCGTCGAGCTGCTTGACCAGGGTGCCGCGCGGCCCCTCGCCGAGCACCACGCAGCGGGTGCGGACGTCGATGCCGGGCTCGTAGTTGGCCTTCTTCTCGCCGTGCCTGCCGATGCCGCGGTCGCCGGTGCGGACGCCCACCACCCGCCCGTCCTCGACCAGCGCGGCGACGGCGGGGAACTCGCAGAAGACGTCGACGCCGGCGGCCTCGACGCGCGGCGCCATCCACTTGAGGAGCTTGCCCAGCGAGGCGACGTAGCAGCCGTGGTTCTCGAGCGGCGGCGGGATGGGCAGCGAGCGCGCGCGGCCGGCGGTCAGGAAGAGCACCTGCTCCTTGCCGACCGCTCCCTCGAAGGGCGCGCTCTGCCAGTCCTCGGGGAACAGCTCGGCCAGGGCCCGCGGATCGACGACGGCGCCGGAGAGCGCGTGGCTGCCGATCTCGCGCCCCTTCTCGAGGACCGCGATCGAGACCTCGAGCGGCGGCCCCGCCTGCGACAGCCGCGACCGCTGCGGCTGCGGCGACTGGGACCCCGGCTGTGCCGCCTGCTGGTTATGCCTCCGCACCAGGCCGGCGAGGTGGTAGGCCCCGGCCAGGCTGGCCGGCCCGGCGCCCACGAACAGCACGTCGATGTCCAGCGTCTCGCGCTCGCCGCTCATGCCGGGGGGTGGAATGAGGTCGGAGCGATCAACCGACGGTGAGGTCGAGAGCGGGGACGCCGACCATGGTCTCTTCGTCGACCGGGAGACCCGCTTCGATCCAGCATTCGAGGCCGCCTTCCAGGGGGCGGACGCGGGTGAAGCCGCGGTCCATGAGGACGCGCGCGACGCGCGCCGCGGAGGCCTCGTTCGGGCAGGTGCAGTAGAGGACGATCTCGCGGTCGCGCGGCAGGCTCGCGAGCTGCGCTTCCACCTCGTCGATGGTCATCCGCAGGGCGCCCGGGATGTGCTGGGCGGCGAAGCTGCGGGTGGTGCGGACGTCGACGATGGCCGGCGGGCTGCCGTCGTCGATCAGCCGGCGGAGCTCCTGGACGCTGATGCGGGCGAGGCGCAGCAGCTTGTAGAAGCGGCGGCGCTCCCACCACTTCATCGCCACCAGCAGCGTCATGGCGCCCAGGGCGAGGACCACCGCCCAGATGCCGAGGCGGTACATCCAGAGGAGGCCACGCCGGATCGCGCCGTGGAACAGGAAGCCCAGGCTCATCGCCGAGCCGGCCCACAGCAGGTTCCCGAGCAGGTCCCAGAGCAGGAAGAGAGGGATCGGCACGCGCGCGGCCCCGGCCAGCGGCAGCACCACGATCGAGTAGCCGGGGACGAACTTCGAGTACAGCAGGGAGGCCATGCCGCGGCGCGCGAAGAGCGCCTGCGTCGAGCGCTCGCACCCCTCGGGCGACAGCGCCCGGCGGCAGATGGCGCGCACCGCCCGCTCCCCCCGCCAGCGGCCGAGCAGGAACCAGCCGAGGTCGACCGCGAGCGGGGTGCCGACGGCGATGACCAGCAGCGGCAGCACGGCGATCACGCCGGTCGCCGCCAGGGCGCCGGCCACCAGCAGCGCCGGCAGCGCCGGCACGGGCACGCCGACCCGCTCCGCCAGGGCGTTGGCGAAGACCAGGGCCAGACCATGCCGGCCGACCTGCGCGATCAACTCTTCCATCGGGAGGAGACCTCGAAGCTCCGCGGTGGGCGATGACGCGACCTACCGACTACCGCTCTATTCTCGCACGGCTCACGACGCGGCGGAAGGACCCTGTGCCTTCGGTCGTGCCTTCGATCGTGGGCCCCTGCGCCCGGCGTGGGCCAGGTCGGCCATGCGGGCAAGCCGGGGGCCTTGCAGGTCTCGGGCCAGCAGGCGCGGCGGCCGGCCCGGCGCCAGGAAGGCGGCGGCCGGCCTCAGGAGAGGAAGGATGACAAGCGGACATCGGGATTGAACTCGGCCCGGTAGAGGAACTCGATCAACCGGTCGAGGGGCAGGTTGTCCCGCGTGGCGGAGAACCGCCTGGTCGTGCGTAACAGCATCATCGCGCCGTGCACGTTGTCCGTCGGGCTCTGCTTCAGGATCAGGTCGGTGCCTTCCATGATCCGCGCCCTGGAGCCGTCCCAGTCGCCGTGCTCTTCCAGAGCGGCGGCCCAGAAGAGGCTCCCGACTCCCGCTTGAAACGGGCGTCCCTGCGCTTCGAACATGGCGCGGCTCGAGGCGAAAGCCTTGGCCGCCCCCCGGATCTCGCCCGTGCGATGGAGCAGGCGGCCTTCGAGCCGGGCGTCGAGGGACGCTCCCCTGCCGCGCGAATGAGCAGCGAGAAAGGTGCGCTCCCGGCGCAGGATGTCGAAGGCGTCGCGCCAACGACCGCTCTCCAACAGTCCATTGCAGATGCCGTTGAGCGTCACCGCGATGGACTCCGGCTCGTGTTCGCGGTCGAGCACGTGGAGAATCTCGAATCCGCGTTGCAGCGCATCGTCGGGCCTGTCGCCGTATTGGAAGACGTTGGCGGCGCTCATGCCGACCTGGGCAAGGTGCAGGACCAGTGCGCGCCGGCGGTAGATCCGGGCAGCCGCGGACAGTGTCTCGTGCGCGGCCCCAAGCCTCCACCGGTCGGTCATCACCACGCCCTGGATGACCAGCAGGCGACCGGCGACCAGCGGGTCGTGAGCTCCGCGGAGCAGCTCTTCCCTCGCCCGGTCGAGCTTCTCCTGGGCAAGGCGGACGGCGCCGAGGACCCGGTGGGCATTGGCGAGCTCGACGCCAGCCCGGCAGCGGAGCTCCCGTGCTGGCCTCTCGTCGCTCTGGTCGCGGTGAGCGAGATCGCAGGCCAGCTCGGCGAAGCGCAGCCTCAGGCGTGGATCGCCGGCGCCGAGCGTCGAGGTCAAGCGCAGCAGCGCTTCGATCGCGGGAGGACCGAGCAGCCGGCGCGGCATGCGGCCGATCGCCGCGGGGCCCTCCGCCTCGAGGATGGCCAGCGCATCGTCGACGTCCACGCCGACGTCGTGCGGTGTCCGCCGCTTCGCTGCCGCCCGGTAGGCGCGCGACGCTGCACGGAGGTGCTCGGCGACGAGCGCCCTCCCGTGGCGGCGCGGCTCGGAACCCCGGGCCTCGGCCGCCGGCCCATCGTCCAGCCAGAGGACGAGATGGGGCGAGAGAGATTCCAGGCAGCGGGCGCAGCCCTGGCGAAGGTGGCGCAGCACCGCCCGGCCCTGCGCCCCCGGCAAGCTGCATCTTCCGAAGGCGTTCAGCTCGAAGATCGTGGGGTGCATCGAGAACTCTCCGGCCGCCGGTCTCAGGAGAGGAAGGAATCCAAGCGGAGATCCGGGTTGCACGCGGCCCGGTAGAGGAACTCGACCATCTGCTCGAGAGGCAGGGCATCCCGCGTGGCGGAGAACCGCCTGGTCGTGCGGAGCAGCATCACGGCACTGTAGACGTTGTCCGCCGGGTCCAGCTTCAGGATCAGGTCGGTGCCTTCCAGGACCCGAGCCCGGGAGCCGTCCCAATCGCCATGCTCTTCCAGCGCCGCGGCCCAGTACAGGCTCGCGATCCCCGCTCCGAGGAGATCTCCAAACGCTGCGAGCCTGCCGCGGCAGGAGGCGAAGGCCCTGACCGCCCCCTGGAGGTCCCCCGCCCGACTGAGGAGGCGTCCTTGCAGCTGTTCGCCGCGGGAAGCGTTCCTGCCGTGACTATGGGCGGCGAGGAAGGCGCGCTCCCGGCGTTGGAGGTCGAGGGCCTCGCGCCAACGCCCGAGTCCCAGGAGCGCGATGCTCATGCCGTGGAGGGCCCCTGCGGCTCCCACCGGCTCTCGCTCGCGGTCGATCGCCTGGAGAGCTTCGAGTTGCCAGTGCAGCGCATCCTCGAGCTTGCCGGAGTACGCCAGGACGTTCGCGCGGCTCGCGCCGGCCACCTGGGCCAGATCCAGAATCAGCCCGCGCCGGCGGTAGATCTGGATCGCCGCGGACAGTGTCTCGCGCGCGTCGGCAAGACTCCATCGCTCGGTCATCACCACGCCCTGAATGACCAGCAGGCGAGCGGCGACCAGGGGGTCGTGGGCGCCGCGAAGCAGCTCTTCCCTGGCCCGGTCGAGCTCCTCCTGGGCGAGGCGGAGGTGGTTGAGGACCCGGTGGGCATTGGCGAGCTCGACGCCGGCCCGGCAGCGGAGCTCCCGGGCGCGCCTCTCGTCGCTCGGGTTGTTCGGGTGGCGGTACGCGAGATCGTAGGCGAGCTCGGCGAGGCGCAGCCTCAGGCGTGGATCCGGGGCGCCCAGCGTCGACGTCGCATCCAGCAGCGCTTCGATCGCGGCGGGGCCGAGCAGCCGGCGCGGCATGCGGCCGATCGCCGCGGGGCCTTCCGCCTCGAGGATGGCCCGCGCGTGGTCGACGTCCACGTTGGCGTCCGGTGGCCTCCGCAGCTTCGACGCCGCTCGGAATGCGCGCGCCGCTGCTCGGAGGTGCTCGGCCACGAGCGCTCTCCCGTGGCGGCGCGGATCGGAAGCCCGGGCCTCGGCCGCCGGCCCTTCGTCCAGCCAGAGGATGAGGCGGGCCGAGAGCGCGCCCCGGCAACGGGCGCAGCCCTGGCGCAGGTGGCGCAGCACCGCCCGGCCCTGCGCCCCCGGCAGCCGGGACCTCCCGAAGGCGTTCAGCTCGAAGATCGTGGGGTGCATGGAGCCAGCTCCGGCCGCGGGCCTCGGGAGAGGACGGACTACAAGCGGATATCTGGATTGAAGGTGGCGCGGTAGAGGAACTCGATCATCCGCTCGAGAGGCAGGGCATCCCGCGTGGCGGAGAACTGCCTGGTCGTGCGTAACAACATCAGCGCATTGTAGATGTTGTCCGCCGGGTCCCGCTTCAGGATCAGATCGGTGCCTTCCAGGATCCGAGCCCTGGAGCCGTCCCAATCACCCTGCTCTTCCAGCGCCGCGGCCCAGTGAAGGCTCGCGATCCCCGCTTCGACGAGCCTTCCAAGCGCTTCGAGCCTGCCGCGGCACGAGGCGAAGGCCCTGGCCGCCCCTTGGAGGTCCGCCGCGCGATGGAGCAGGCGTCCTTCCAGCTGTTCGACGAGGGCAATATTCCTGGCCTGACTATGGGCGACGAGAAAGGCGCGCTCCCGGCGTTGGACGTCGAGGGCCTCGCGCCAACGTCCCATTCCCAGCAGCGCGAAGCTCATCCCGTGGAGGGCCACCGTGGCGCCCACCGGCTCGCGCTCGCGGTCGAGCACCTGGAGAGCTTCGAATTGGCAGTGCAGCGCATCATCGAACTTGCGGGCGTACATGAGGGCGTTCGCGCCACTCACGCCGACCGCCTGGGCCAGGTCCAGGATCAGCGCGTGCCGGCGGTAGATCCGGGCAGCCGCGGACAGGATCTCGTGCGCGGCAGCGAGAGACCAGCGGTCGGTCAGCACCAGGCCCTGAATGACCAGCAGGTGGGCCGCGACCGGCCGGTCGTGGGCACCGTGGAGAAGCTCTTCCCTGGCCCGGTCGAGGTCCTCCTGGGCAAGCCGCAGGTCGCCGAGGACCCGGTGGGCATTGGCGAGCTCGACGCCCGCCCGGCAGCGGAGCTCCCTGGCGCGCCTCTCGCCGCTCGGGTTGTTCGGGTGGCGGTGCGCGAGGTCGTAGGCCAGCTCGGCGAAGCGCAGCCTCGAGCGAGGATCACGGGGGCCGAGCGTGACCGTCAATTGCAACAGCGCTTCGACAGCGGGAGGGCCGAGCAGCCGGCGCGGCATGCGGCCGATCGCCGCGGGACCTTCTGCTGCGAAGATGGCCAGCGCATCGTCGACGTCCGCGTTGGCGTCTGGCGGTGCCTTCAGCTTCGCCGCCGCCCGGTAAGCGCTCGCCGCTGCGCCGAGGTATTCGGCCACGAGCGCTCTCCCGTGGCGGCGCGGATCGGAAGCTCGAGCCTCGGCCGCCGGCCCGTCATCCAGCCAGAGGACGAGATAGGGCGAGAGCGCTTCCCGGCAGCGGGCGCAGCCGCCGCGCAGGTGGCGCAGCACCGCCCGGCCCTGCGCCCCCGGCAACCGGCATCTCCCGAAGGCGTTCAGCTCGAAGATCGTGGGGTGCATGGAGGGCCGGGTCCAGGAGAGGCCTCGCCGTGGAACCGTGCCGGTCTCAGGCCAGGTACGACTGCAGGCGGATCGAGGGGTTGAACTCGGCGTGGTCCAGGAACGCGGCGATCGGCTCGAGCGGCAGGCCTGCCCGCGTCTCCGAGAAGCGGTTGGCGGTGCGGAGAATCATCAATGCCGCGTGCACCTCGCGATGCGGATCGAGCCTCAGCATCGACTCGGTCGCCTCGGCGACCAGGGCCTGGGCCGCCTCGAGGTCGCCGCGACGGCGTTGGCAGGCCGCCCAGATGAGCGTCACGATGCCCGCCTCGTAGGGCTGGGCGATGGCCTCGAACTCGCGGCGGCTGCATGCGAAGGCGCCGTCCGAGCCGGTCACGTCCCCATCGTGGCCAAGGAGCTCGCCTTCCAGGCGCGCGATCCGCGCCCGGTTCGCGCCGTGATCGTGAGTCAGCAGCGAGGGGAGATGAGGGCGCAGCTTCGCCAGCGCCTCTCGCCAGTTGCCAAGCCGCATCTCGGTGGCGCAGAGCCCCATGAAAGCGGCCGAGGTGACCAGCGGTTCCTCGCCAGGTTCGAGCAGCAGCAGAGCCTGACGGAGACAGGCTCGCGCTGGAAGGAGGTCGCACAGGACATCACCAAGGACCTTGCCTTCCAGCACCAGGGCACGGGCCAGCTCCGCGGGCTGCGCCTGGCGCCGATAGATGGACTTGGCAGCCGCGATGGCGGCGCGCGCGGGAAGCGGGCGCGACTGGTCGTTGTACACCGCGGCCTGGCAATGGAGAAGGCGGGCCTTCAGTGGGGGGGCGATGCCGCCGCGGGCGATCTCCTCCGCGGCCTGATCGAGCTGCCGCTGAGCCGCGCACAGGTCCAGGGCGACCCGGTGAGCATTGGCGAGGTCGATCATCGCCTGGCAGCGAACCTGTCGCAGCCGAGGATCGTCGGCCCGCGTGCCTTCGGCAAGATCGTTCGCGAGCTCGGCAAGGCGCCGCCGCAGGCGAGGGTCGGCCGGCCCCAACGTATAGGTCTGGTGCAGCAGCGCTTCGACCGCCGGGAGGCCGAGCAGGTGGCGTGGCAAGCGGCCGACCGAGGCCGGGCCTGCCGCATCGAGGATGGCAAGCGCCTGCCGGGTACGCCCCTCCGGCGCGCGCAGCGGGCGGCGCGTGGTCGCGGCGCGGGCGGTGCGCACCGCGGCACGGAGGTAGGCGGCCGCCAGGGTCCGATCGCAACGGTCCGCAGATGTGGCGGCGGCCTCGGCTGCCGGATGACAGTCCATCCAGGGGATGAGCCGCGGTGCCAGCGCCGCCCGGCAGCGGGCGCAGCCGCGGCGCAGGTGGAGGAGCACCGCACGGGTCGGAGCCGGCGGCAGCCGGGAGGTCCCGAAGGCGTCCAGCTGGAAAATGGTCGGGTGCATGATGGGCGGCCGACGTGTAGATCTCAGGCCAGATACGACTGCAGGCGGAGCGAGGGGTTGAACTCGGCGTTTTCCAGGAACGCGGTCACCGCCTCGAGCGGCAGGGCCGCGCGCGTCGCCGAGAAGCGGTTGGCGGTGCGGAGAAGCGTCAATGCCGCGTGGACCTCGCGATGCGGGTCGAGGCTCAGCATCGACCGGGTCGCCTCCGCGACCAGGGTCTGCGCCGCCTGGAGGTGGCCGCGAGACCGCTTGACGGCCGCCCAGACCAGCGTCACGATGCCCGCTTCGTAGGGCTGGCCGATGGCCTCGAGCTCGCGGCGGCTGAAGACGAAAGCCCCGTCCGCCCCGGTCATGTCGCCATCGCGGCCAAGCAGCTCGCCTTGCAAGCGCGCGATCCGAGCCCGGTTCATGCCGTGATCGTGGGTCACCATCGTCGGGAGATGAAGGCGCAGCATCGCCAGCGCCTCTTTCCAGTTGCCACGTCGCATCTCGGTGTTGCAAACCCCCATCAGAGCGCCGGCGGTGACCAGGGGCTCCTCACCCGGCTCGAGCAGGAGCAGGGCCTGGCGATTGCAGGCCTGCGCCAGCACGTGGTCGCACAGGACGTCGTTGAGGACGTTGGCGTCCAGCACCAGGGCGCGGGCCAGCTCCGCCGGCTGCGCCTCGCGCCGGTAGATGGACATGGCAGCCGCGAAGGCGGTGCGCGCGGGAATCAGGCGCGTCTGGTTGAAGAACAGAGTGGCCTGGCAATGAAGCAGGCGGGCCTCCAGCAGCGGGTCGATGCCGCCGCGGGCGACCTCTTCCGCGGCGCGATCGAGCTGCTGCTGAGCCGCGCGCAGGTCCAGGGAGACCCGGTGGGCATTGGCGAGGTCGATCATCGCCTGGCAGCGGACCTGTCGCAGCCGAGGCTCGTCGACGCGCGCGCTCTCGGCAAGATCGCACGCGAGCTCGGCAAGGCGCAGCCGCAGACGAGGATCGGCCGGCCCCAGCGTATAGGCCTGGTGCAGCAGCGCCTCGATCGCCGGCAGGCCGAGCAGGTGGCGAGGCAAGCGGCCGATCGCGGCCGGGCCTTCCGAATCGAGGATGGCAAGCGCCTTGCCCCTGCGCCCCTCCTGCGTATGAAGCGGGCGGCGCGTGGTCCCGGCACGAGCGGAGCGCGCCGCGGCACGGAGGTAGGCGGCCGCCAGTGTCCGATCGCAACGGGCCGCCTCCGTGGCGGTAGCTTCGGCTGCCGGATGAGGGTCCATCCAGGGGATGAGCCGCGGCGCCAGCGCCGCCCGGCAGCGGGCGCAGCCGCGGCGCAGGTGGAGGAGCACCGCACGGGTCGGAGCCGGCGGCAGCCGGGAAGTCCCGAAGGCGTTCAGCTGGAAAATGGTCGGGTGCATGATGGGCGTCGAAGGGAGCTCCCCTCTTCCTTGCCGACCAAGCGTCCAAGCTTCTATACGTGAGGGGCGCCCAGAGCGTTGCAGGCGCGGAGGACAAGAGCCGCCGTCCGGTTGCGGTTATCCTATCCGCTGCCGGCCGCAAGCGAGCGGCAGGCCGAGAGTCCCGGAGGGCCCGTTCTTGGCGGAGAGCGACGTGACGGCGGCGGTGGCGACGACCGAGGCGACGGCGGCGGCGTCGCTGATCGCCACCCTGACCACCCCGCTCACGCCCGAGCTGGCGGCGGGCCTCGACGGCGTCGAGTGGCTCGAGGTGCGGGCCGACGTGCTCGGCGACCTCGATCCGGAGCCGCTGCGGCGGCTGTTCCCCGGCAAGCTCCTCTACACCCTGCGCAGCCGCGCCGAGGGTGGCTTCTTCGAGGGCTCGGCGGAGCGGCGCAAGCGGCGCCTGCTCGAGGCCGCGGGGCGCTACGACCGGGTGGACCTCGAGGCAGCGCGCGACCTCTCGCCGGAGCTGCTGACCGCCGTGCCCCGGGAGCTGCGCCTGATCTCCTGGCACGGGCCGGCGAGCGACGTCGAGGCGCTCGAGGCCTGCTTCGCGCGCATGGCGGCAGCCGAGGCGGCGCTCTACAAGCTGGTCCCCTGGGCGGTGCAGCCGGGCGAGGCGCTGGCGCCGCTGATGCTGCTGCACCAGCTGCAGAGGACCGACGTCCTTGCCTTCGCCGGGGGCGACGCCGGGACCTGGACGCGGCTGGTGGCGCCGCGCCTGGGCGCCCCGGTCGTCTTCGGCGCGGCCGGCGACGCCCCCGGAGCGCCGGGCCAGCCGTCGATCCGGACGCTGTGCGAGGACTTCGGCCTGCCCGACCTGCCGCCGGTGGCCACCCTCTTCGGCGTGGTCGGCAACCCGGTCGCCCACTCGCTGTCGCCGCGCCTCCACAACGGCGCCTATCGCGAGCTCGGCATCCCGGCCCTCTACCTGCCGTTCCAGACCGATGCTTTCGGGGACTTCTGGCTCGAAGTGGTCGAGGAGGGCGTCCTCGAGACCCTCGGCCTGCCCATCCACGGCCTCTCGATCACCGCGCCCTTCAAGGCCGCCGCCCTGGCCGTGGCCGGCGCCGAGAGCCCCCTCGCCGGACTGATCGGCGGCGCCAACACCCTGGTGCTGCGGCAAGGAGTCTGGGAAGCGGAGTCGACGGATGTGGAAGGCGTCGTGGAGCCGCTGCGGGAGCGGGGGATCGAGATCAAGGGGCGGAGGGCAGCGGTGGTCGGAGTCGGAGGGGCCGGAAGGGCGGCCGCGGTGGGGCTGTCGCGGGCGGGTGCCCGGGTGACGCTGTTCAATCGGAGCCTCGAGCGGGGGGAGAAGGCGGCGGAGGATCTCG
>DATNKH010000229.1:0-5453 GCA_035603475.1 Thermoanaerobaculia bacterium | reverse complement strand
GCCAGGGGAGCCAGCGCCGGGCCTGTCTCAGGGCCGCGCTGGCCGCGCCGGCCGCTCGGGTCATGGGCCGCCGCCCCCGCCACCCACTCCGCCCAAGCCCTCGCCGCCACCCCCTCCCATGAAACCCGGTAGCCAGGCGAGGCCCCGGCCGTAGACGATCCACACCACGGCCAGCCCCCAGAGGGCGAGGTTGATGAGGAAGGGCAGGTCGGTCAGGATGGCCTCGGTCGGGTTCCGCTGGTCCTCGCGCTGGTACATGAGATAGAGGTAGCGGAAGATGCCGAACAGCACCATCGGGATGGTGTAGATCAGCCGCTGCGTGTGGAACTTGGCCACCGTCTCCGGGGCCACGGCGTAGAGGGCATAGGAGACCACCGACGACGCGGTGACGACGTTGATCATCTGGTCGAGGAAGGCAGGGCTGTAGTGGTCGAGCACCGGCCGCTGGCCCGCGGCGCCGTTGGCGAGCAGTGTCATCTCGTGACGGCGCTTGGAGAAGGCGAGGAAGAGCGCCAGGAAGGTGGTGCACAGGAACAGCCAGCTCGACACCTGGACCCTGGTCGCCGCGGCGCCGGCCAGCACCCGCAGGACGAAGAACAGGCCAATGCACATGACATCGAGGATGACCATGTGCTTGAACCAGAGGGTGTAGAGGAGGTTGAGGAGAAGATAAGCTGCGAGCACTCGCCCGAACCCGGCGCCGAGCCCATACGCCAAGGCCGCCGCGGCGGCAACCAGCAGCAGCACGGCGACGGCCGCGGCCGGCACGCTCAGGGTGCCGGCGGCCAGCGGACGCAGGCGCTTCCGCGGATGCAGCCGGTCCTCATCGCGGTCGCGGATGTCGTTGGCGAGATAGACGGCGGAGGCGGCGCAGCAGAAAGCCAGCAACGCGAGCAGCGCGCGGGCGACCGCGGCGGCGTCGCCCAGCCGGCTGCCGAACACCAGGGGCGCCAGCACGAAGAGGTTCTTCGCCCACTGGGAGGGCCGGAGGGAGCGGACCAGGGGCGCTAGCACGCGCGGTATTGTACGGGGGATACAGGAAAAGCGATGAACGACCAGGACACGGGTAGTGGCTCAGACTCCCCTGCCTCCCTTTGGGCGAGGGGCGGTGACGGCAAGGGCGGAGGACTTTGAATGCCTCGCCCAAAGGGAGGCAGGGGAGTCTGAGCCACTACCAGGACACGGCCCTCGCGGTCGCGGCGCCGGAGGAGCGCTCGCGCCGGCGCTTCGCGGCGCTCTACGTGCTGCCCCCGATGCTGCTGCTGGCCTGGCTCGCGCTGCCGCTCGCGCGCGGCACCGAGACCCTGTACATGCGCGACGTGCTGAACGCTCACCTGGCGCTGAAGTGGTCGGAGGCGCGGGCGCTGCACCAGGGCTACTTCCCGCTGCTCGATCCCTACCGCGGCGGCGGCCAGCCGCTCGCCGGCAATCCCAACGCGGTGCCGTTCTATCCCACCAACGCCTTCCTGCTGTGGGCGTCGCCGATCTGGGCGCTGAACGCGCACTTCTGGCTCCACCTGCTGCTCGCGCCGCTGGCGTTCTTCTGGATGGCGCGGCGCTGGGGCCTGGCGCGGGAGGCGTCCTGGGCGGCGGCGGTCTGCTACACGGCCTCCGGCTTCTACCTCTCCCACCTCTCGTTCTACAACCTGATCGCCGGGGCGACCCTGGCGCCGGCGCTGGTCGGGGCATGCCTGGGGTTCGCACCCGCTCTCCCTGGGGCGGCGGTCCCCGGCGCGCGGCGGGCATGGGATGTCGTGGCGGTCGCGCTGCTGTGGGCGCTGCTGCTGCTGAGCGGCGACCCGCTGATGGCGGTGCTGGCGGCGGGACTGGCCGGTGCGGCGCTGGCGCTCCGCTGGCGAGTGTGGGCCTGGCGGCAGGCAGCGGATGGTGACGGACCGGGGCCTCCGGGATCCCCGCCGCGGTGGCGCCGGCCGGCATGGGGCGGGTTGGCGGCGCTGGCAGCGGCCTTCGTCTGCGGCACGCTGATCGCGTTGCCGCAGATCGTCGAGTTCCTGCGCATCCTGCCGGTCTCGTTTCGCGGGTTCCGCGGCTACACCGGCGGGGTGGCGACCATCGCCAGCTGGCACCCGGCCCAGATCGCCGAGTGGCTGCTGCCGACGCTGTTCGGCCGGCTCGACGTGCGCATCGCCGGCAGCTTCTGGGGCCAGCGCTTCTTCACCGGCGCTCCGCCGCTGTACCCCTCGCTCTATCCCGGGCTCCTCGCCCTGGCGCTGATCGCCGCCGGCGGCCTGCCTGGCGGAGATCAGCGCGATCGGCGCGATCAGCGCGATCAGCGCGATCAGGGCGATCTGAGCCAGGGCGCGCCCCGGCGCCTGGCCGCCTGGTGGGCGTGGGGGGCCTGCGCGGCGGGCATCTTCTGCTCGCTGGGGCGCTACAACCCGGCGATGGAGTGGCTCTTCGCGCGGCCGGGGGCGGGGGCGCTGCGCTACCCGGTGAAGTTCTGGCTGCCGGTGGCGGTGGGAGGCGCCCTGCTGTGCGGCATCGGTTTCGAGCGGTTGCTCGGGGCGGAGTCCGCCGGCCCCGCGGGCCGCCGGTTCCGGTGGGCGCTGGCGGGGCTGGCGCTGGCGCTCGGCGCGCTCTGGGCCTTCCTCGGCCTGCTGCCGGGGCCCGCCACGCGGCTTCTCCGGGCGCTCATTCCGCTCGACCGGACGATGGCCTTCGTCGCCAACGAGCGCGTGCGCTGGGGCGGCCTCTGCATGTTCTCGCTGATCATCCTCGCGGTGCTCGGCCTGCTCGCCCTGCGCATGGCGCGCTCGGCGCCCGCGAGCCGCGCCACCTGGACCTGGGGCGGCCTGCTGCTCGTGGTGCACGCCGCGGCGCAGCTGTACATGCTGCGGCCGCTCTACCCCACCGACGCGGTGACGCCCTACCGCGTGCCGCCGCCGGTGATCAGCTGGCTGCCGCTCGGCCTGACTGTGTTCAACCCCGACTTCGAGCACCTCTTCGGCCCGTCGGTCTTCGCCGGCGGCAAGTTCCCGTCGCAGTCGCTGCTGTGGCTCGAGCGCCGCGCCTTCTACGAGATGTTTCCCTTCACCGGCCCGATGTGGGACCGCCGCTTCGAGCTCAACGAGTCGCCCGAGGGGCTCGACACCTACCTCACCCGCCTGTCGCAGGGCAGCCTCAAGACCGCCACCGACGAGGAGCGCTTGCGGCTGCTGGCCGGCTGGGGCGTCGGCCGCCTGGTGATCGAGCGCGCGCTCACGCCGCTGCCGGCGCATGCCCGCCTGCTGGCGGAGCTGCCGAGCTTCGGCCAGCAGATCCGTGTCTACGAGGTGCTGGGGCGGTCGCCCGAGGTGTTCCTGGCGCGGCGCATCTGGTACGCGCCGCATCTCAACGCCGCCTACCGGATCATGAAGGGCGACGCCTTCGACCCCGAGCGAGACGCGGTGATCGAGGGCAACGGGCCGCCGCGCCCGTCGGCCGGCGGCATCGTGCGGGTGCTGCGCCGGGGACCGGAGAGTCTCGACCTCGACCTCGACGTCGGCCCCGGCGGCTCGCTGCTGGTGGTGCAGCGCGCGCTGCTGATCTACCGCGCCGCCATCGACGGGCGTCCGGCGCCGCCGCTGCAGGCGACCAACCTGCACCGCAACGGCATGCTGGTGCCGGCGGGACGCCACCGGGTGCGGATGTGGGTGGACCGCACCGCTCTCCACCGGTCGCTGGCGGCGGCGGCGCTCGGACTGGCAGGCGTGGCGGCGCTGGCCTGCTGGGCCGCCTGGGCCGGCTGGGCGGGCCTGGCGGCGAAGACTGCGAGGACTGCGAAGACTGCGAAGGCCGCCTAGGCGGTCGCCCGCAGCCGCCGGCGGCTGCTAAGATGAGCGGCCTGTCATGGCCGCCGGAGAAAGCTTGCCGAACGGTGGTGTAGCACCGGGGCCGGCGGGGCACCCGGAGCGCATGCCGCCGCCGGCCGGGCCGCCGCGCGCGCTGCGCAAGGTGCTGATCGCCAACCGCGGCGAGATCGCCGTGCGCATCGTCCGCGCCTTGCGCGAGCTGGGGATCCGCAGCGCCGTCATCTACTCCGAGCCCGACCGCCGCGGCCTGCCGGTGCTGCTGGCGGACGAGGCCCACCCCATCGGTCCGGCGCCGTCGCGCGACAGCTACCTGCGCGGCGAGGCCATCGTGCGCCTGGCGGTCGAGATCGGCGCCGACGCCATCCATCCCGGGTACGGCTTCCTCTCCGAGCGCGCCGAGTTCGCCCGCCTCTGCCTCGCAGCCGGCCTGGTCTTCATCGGTCCCTCACCCGCGGCGATCGCGGCGATGGGCAGCAAGGTCGAGAGCCGCAGGCTGATGAGCGCCGCGGGAGTGCCGGTGGTGCCGGGAGGGCAGGAGGCGCTGGCGGACCTCGCGGCGGCGCAGAGCGCGGCGGCGGAGATCGGCTACCCGGTGATGCTCAAGGCGGCCGCCGGCGGCGGCGGCAAGGGCATGCGGATGGTGGCACGGCCGGCGGACCTCGCCGCGGCCTACCGCGCCGCCCGCTCCGAGGCGGCGGCCAGCTTCGGCGACGACGCCGTCTATCTCGAGAAGCTGATCGTCGAGCCGCGCCACGTCGAGATCCAGGTCATGGGCGACCTCTACGGGCGGGTCGTGTCGCTGGGCGAGCGCGAGTGCTCGCTGCAGCGGCGCCACCAGAAAGTGGTCGAGGAGGCACCTTCACCGGTGGTCACGGCCGAGCTGCGGCGGCGCATGGGCGCGGCGGCGGTCGCCGCCGCCAGCGCCGTCGGCTACAGCAACGCCGGCACCGTCGAGTTCCTGCTCGACGCCGACGGCCGCTTCTTCTTCCTCGAGATGAACACCCGCTTGCAGGTCGAGCACCCGGTGACCGAGCTGGTCACCGGCATCGACCTGGTGGCCGCGCAGATCCGCGTCGCCGCCGGCGAACCGCTCGGCCGCGAGTTCGACGACGTGACGCCGCGTGGGCATGCGATCGAGGTACGGCTCTACGCCGAGGACCCCTTCCAGCGCTTCGCGCCGTCGCCCGGCCGCATCGAGATGCTGCGGCTGCCCGAGGGACCGGGGATCCGCAACGACAGCGGCGTCTACGAAGGCTCCGACGTGTCGATCCACTACGACCCGATGCTCGCCAAGCTGAGCGTCTGGGCGGCCGACCGCGAACGGGCCCTGGCGCGCCTCGGCCGGGCGCTGGCGGAGCTGCGGATCGAAGGCATCCGCACCACCGCGCCGCTCTACCGCGCGCTGCTCGCCGACGCCGATTTCCGCGCCGGCCGCCTCGACGTCGGCATGCTCGACCGCAAGCTCGCATCCGGCGAGCTGCGAGCCGTCGAGTCGCGCCAGGCCGCGGCGCTGCCGGACCTGCCGCTGCTGGCGGCGGCGATCGCCCACTACGAGCGGGCGCGGCGCACCACCGCGGTGGTTCCGCTGCCGGCGGGCGCTGCGAGCGCTGCGGTCGCCGCAGGCGCCGCAGGCGCGGCGGA
>DATNKH010000228.1:0-7214 GCA_035603475.1 Thermoanaerobaculia bacterium | reverse complement strand
GTCGGGGCAAGCCGCAAGAGCTTCCTGGCCCTTGCCGAGCGCGGCGGCGTCGCCGCAGCAGCCGCCGCCGCGCCCGCCGCAGCCGCCGCCGCGGCACCTCTCGCCGCCCCCGCACCCTCCGGGCCCCCCGAGAACCGGCTGGCCGGCAGCCTGGCTGCTCTGGCCTGGGCGGCGGCCGCCGGCGCCGCCATCGTCCGCGTCCACGACGTCCCCGAGTCGGTCCGCTTCCTCGCGGCATGGCGGGCGATCGCCGAGGCAGGCCCTTGAGCTGGGCGAGCTGGACGCAGTTCTTCGGGCTGCTCAACTGGCACGACGCCGTCGACATCATGGCGGTGACGGTGGTGGTCTACAACCTGCTGCTGCTGATCCGCGGCACGCGCGCAGTGCAGGTGCTGCTGGGGATCGTCTTCGTCGGCCTGGTCTACTACGCCGCCCGCTGGGCCGAGCTGGTGACCCTGCAGACCATCCTCGAGAGCCTGCTGATCGCCCTGCCCTTCGCCATCATCGTGCTGTTCCAGCAGGAGATGCGGCGCGCCCTCGCCAACTTCGGCCGCAACCCGCTGCTCGGCCTCGGGAAGCCGCAGCAGATGGCGTCGGGGTTCGGCGACATCGTGCTCGCCGCCACCACGCTGTCGTCGCGGCGCATCGGCGCCCTGATCGTGATCGAGCGCCTGCAGGGGCTGCGCACCTACGTCGAGAACGGCATCGCCCTGGACGCCGTGCTCTCCTTCGACCTGCTGATCAACATCTTCACCCCCGACACGCCGCTCCACGACGGCGCGGTGATCGTCCAGGAGGACCGCATCGCGGCGGCCGCGTGCTTCCTGCCGCTGTCCACCAATCCCAGCCTGTCGAAGGACCTCGGCACCCGGCATCGCGCCGCGCTCGGCATCACCGAGGAGACCGACGCGGTGGCGGTGGTGATCTCGGAGGAGACCGGGATCATCTCGGTCGCCTGCGACGGCGAGATCGTGCGCGATCTCGACGGCAAGAGCCTGCGCAACTCGCTCTACAAGTACCTGATCACCGACGTCGTGCCGGCGGGGCCGCCGGGGCCGACGGGGAGGGATATCGCCGGATGACCGCCACCACGCAGACCTGGGGCCTGCGCGTGCTGGCGCTGGGAATCGCCATCGGCTTGTGGTTCAACTTCTCGTTCGAGGCGCGCGAGGCGCCCTCCGAGCGCCTGACCGAGGCGGCGGTCAGCTACAACCGCCCGCGCGACTACATCGTCCTCGACCCGGTGCCGAGCGTCAACGTGCGGCTGCGCGGCAGCAGCAAGGCCATCCGCCGCCTGACTCCCTTCCAGGTCGACGTCCAGGTGGACCTGTCGCGCTACCAGGCGGGGACCTTTACGATCAACCTGGGACCCGAGAACGTGCTCATGCCGGAGAACCTGGAGGTGGTCTCGATCGAGCCGCCGGTGATCCGCGTCGAGCTCGAGAAGGAGGTCACCCAGCGCATGCCGGTGGTACCCAAGCTGACCGGCGAGCCGGCCGGCGGCGCCACCCTCGGGGAGCCCGAGGTGCTCCCCAACCAGGTGCTGGTCACCGGCCCGCTGTCGCGCATCGCGAAGGGCGGCACCCTGTCGACCCAGCCGATCAGTCTCGACGGCCACGCCTTCCCGTTCGAGGTGCAGGTGCCGGTGGCATCGCCCGACCCGCTGATCCAGATCGTGCAGCCGTTCAAGGTCCTGGTCCGGGTGGTGCTCACGCCACCGCAGGCGGAGACCCCGCCGGAGCGCCCGGCGCGCCGCGGCCGCGGGAGGCACGGCTGAACGCCGAGGCCGCCCGCGCACGGCTGTTCGGGACCGACGGCATTCGCGCCCGCGCCGGCGAGCCGCCGCTCGATCGCGCCACGGTGACGGCGCTGGCCCGGCAGCTGGCCGCGCTGCTCGGCGAGCGGCTCACCGCGGGAGGCGCGAGTGCCGCGGGAGGCGCGAGTGCCGCGGGAGACGCGAGGGCCGCCGAAAACGCGAGGGCCGCGAGCGGCCGCCATCCGCGGGTCGTCCTGGGCGGCGACACCCGGGAGAGCACGGCCGAGATCTGCGGCTGGCTGGCGGCCGGCCTCGCCGCCGGCGGCGCCGCGGTGCGCTACGCCGGAGTCATTCCCACTCCCGGCGTGTCCTTCCTCGCCGGCGAGCTCGGCGCCGACGCCGGCGTGGTCGTCTCGGCGAGCCACAACCCCTACCCGGACAACGGCATCAAGCTGCTCGACGCCGAGGGCTTCAAGTGGAGCGAGGCGGCGGAGGCGGAGCTCGAGCAACGGCTGCGAGCGGCCACCGAGACCCCGGGCCCTTCTCCGCCGGCGCCTTGGCCGCCATCGGCGCCGCTGCTCCCGCTGATCATCGAGACCGATCTCCGCGAGCGTTATCTCAGCCGCCTCGCGTCCACGGTGGCGCCAGGCGGCGGGCCGCCGCTGGCCGGCCTGCCCGTCGTTCTCGACACCGGCAACGGCGCCGCCTCGGCCTACGCCGGCGAGCTCTTCGAGCGCCTGGGAGCCGAGGTGACCCGGCTCGGCGCGGCGCCGGACGGCCGCAACGTCAACCTGGGCTGCGGCTCGACAGCTCCCGAAGGAGTGGCCGCGGCCGTCGTCGCCAGCGGCGCCCATCTCGGGGCGGCCTTCGACGGCGACGCCGACCGCTGCATCCTCGTCGACGAGCGCGGCGAGGTGCGCGACGGCGACGCCATCCTCTACCTGTGGGCGACGCAGCTCCTCGCCGAGGGGCGCCTCGCACCGGCGGCCATCGTCGCCACCTCGATGAGCAACCTCGGCCTCGAGCGGGCGCTCGCCCGCCACGGCATCGCGGTCGTGCGCTGCGGCGTCGGCGACCGCCTGGTGGTCGTGACCATGCGCCGTGAAGGCATCCTGCTCGGCGGCGAGCAATCCGGGCACATCGTCCGCCTCGACCTCGCCGCGACCGGCGACGGCCTGCTCACGGCAGTGCAGATGGCCGCCCTGGTCCACCGCGCCGGCCGCCCGCTGTCCGAGCTCCTGGCCGAATTCCGCCGCTACCCGCAGACCCTGGTCAACGTCCGCGTGGCCAGCAAGCCCGACCTCGCCACCCTGCCCCGCGTGACCGCAGCCGCCCGCGCCGTCGAGGACGAGCTGGGCGCCGACGGCCGCCTCGTGCTGCGTTACAGCGGTACCGAGCCCCTTGCCCGAGTCATGATCGAAGGCCCCGACCAGGAGACCATCGAGACCCTCGCCGGCCACCTCGCCGCCGTCCTCGCCGACGAGCTCGGCCAGCCGGCCGGGTAGCTCATTGGTCACCCGCCCATCGCGTGCAGCATCTCGCGCACCGCGGTGGCGATGCCGGCGAGGACGGCGCGGGCGATCAGGGCGTGGCCGATGTTGAGCTCCTCCATGCCGGCGAGGGCGGCGATGGGGCCGACGTTGGCCGTCGTGAGACCGTGACCGGCGTAGAGGTGGAAGCCGCGCGCGACGGCGAGCGCCGCCGCGGCGCGGAGCTTGGCCAGCTCGCGCTCGACCATCGCGGGATTCCCGGAGAGAGTCGCCCGGGTGTAGGCGTCGGTGTTGAGCTCGAGACCGGAGATCGCCGGCGGCGAGCCGGGAGAGCGCGCCCCGGCGCCGCCGGCGAGGCGGGCCAGCAGCTCGATCTGGCCCTCGTCGGGGTCGACGAAGGCCGACACCGCGATGCCGGCGTGGGCCAGGCGCTCCGCCGCCGCTGCCACCTGGGCGTGCTGGTGCACCAGGTCGAGGCCGCCTTCGGTGGTGATCTCTTCGGGCCGCTCGGGGACCAGCGTCACCTGGTCGGGCCGCACCGTGCCCGCCACCGCGAGCATCTCGGCCGCGACCGACATCTCGAGGTTCAGCTTGCCGCGCACGCCGGCGCGCAGCCGCTCGACGTCGTGGTCCTGGATGTGCCGGCGGTCGGCGCGCAGGTGAGCCGTGATGCCGGAGGCCCCCGCATCCTCGGCCAGGCGGGCGGCCTCGACAGGGTCCGGGTAGGGCGCGTGGCGCGCCTGGCGCAGGGTCGCCACGTGATCGACGTTCACCGACAGCTTCACCTTGGACAAGGCGGCCTTCCTCCAACGGTTCCGCGCTCCGGAGCGGACCTCTAGCGCTCGATCTCCAGGTCCGGGCGCAGGACCTCCTCCGGGTCGCGGGCGATCAGCACCGTGCCCTGGACCGGGAAGAGGGTGCGGTGCGCCTGCTCGCCGAAGAGGCAGTTGACCTCGTAGTAGCCGTCCGGGCTGATGGTGATGAGCGTGCCCGTGATGCCCTTGAAGCCCATGATCTCGTTGTGGATCAGCACCTCGGCCGGTAGTTCCATCACCTCTCCTCGATCAGTCCTGGATGAACCCCTCGTCCTTGTACTCCTTCAACTTGCGCTGCAGCGTGCGCAGGCCGATGCCCAGGATGTCGGCGGCGCGCGCCCGGTGGCCGGCGGTGCGGCCCAGGGTCTCGAGGATGGCCTGGCGCTCGATGTCGGCCATGGTGCGCGGCTCGCCGACGACGGATTGCACGGGCGTGCCGCTGGTGGAGAGAGTCGACGAATCGCGGATCTCGGGCGGCAGGTCGTTGAGCGTGACCTCGCCGTCCTGGTGGAAGACCACCACCGACTCCATCACGTTCTTGAGCTCGCGCACGTTGCCCGGCCACGAGTAGCGGCTGAGCAGCTCGAGCGCCTCCGCCGACAGCGTCTTCGGCGGCTTGCCGTGCTCCTGGCAGAACTGCACCAGGAAGTGCTCGAGCAGCGGCGGGATGTCGCTCGGCCGCTCGCGCAGCGGCGGGATGCGCAGCGTCACCACCTTCAGCCGGTAGTAGAGGTCCTCGCGGAAGCGCCCGTCGGCGACCTCCTTCTCGAGATCGCGGTTGGTGGCGGCGATGAGCCGGAAGTCGACGTCGATCAGCTCGCTGCCTCCCACCCGCATCACCTGCCGCTCCTCGAGCACCCGCAGCAGCTTGACCTGCAGCTCGGGGTAGAGCTCGCTGATCTCGTCGAGGAACAGCGAGCCGCGGTGCGCGAGCTCGAACTTGCCGATCTTGCGCGACACCGCGCCGGTGAAGGCGCCGCGCTCGTGCCCGAAGAGCTCGCTCTCCAGGATGTCGCTGGGAATGGCGCCGCAGTTGATGGCGAGGATGCGCTCGTTGCGCCGCGGGCTGGCGCGGTGCAGCGCGTTGGCCACCAGCTCCTTGCCGGTGCCGCTCTCGCCGATGACCAGCACACTCGAGCGCGTCGGGGCGACCAGCTTCATCTGCTCGAACAGCTTCTCCATCGGCGCCGAGCGGCCGACGATGCTCTCGAAGCCGTAGCGCTTGTCGAGCATCTCGCGCAGGTTCGAGACCTCTTCCTTGAGCTGCTCCTTCTCGATCAGGTTGTTGACGCGCTGGCGGAGCTCGTAGAGGTCGACCGGCTTGGTGAGATAGTCGTCCGCGCCCACCCGCATCGCCTCGACCGCGGACTCGATCGAGCCGTAGCCGGTGACCAGGACCAGGCGCAGGTCATAGCGGCGCTCGCGGACCTCGTTGAGGAAGGCCAGCCCGTCCATGCCGGGCATGCGCAGGTCGCAGATCGCCAGCCGAACTCCGTCATTCTCTTCGAGGAAGTCGAGCGCGTTGCGGGCGTCGTCGAAGGTCCGCACGGCGTAGCCGGCCTTCTCGATGGCGATGGCCATCGATTCGCGGGAGCCTGTTTCGTCGTCGATTACCAGTACCAGGGGGCGGTCCAATGCAGTCATCGGCGTCATTTTGGCACATTCCGGGCAAGTCCCGATAGGATGGAGAGCCATGCTACCCACCGCGGGACCCGTCGCCGACCGTCCGGAGGTGCTCGAAGGCACCCTCGAGCGGGTGGTCTACGCCAACGAGGAGAATGCCTGGAGCGTCGTCCGCCTGGCGGTCGCCGGCGCCCGCGAGCCGGTGACCGCGGTCGGCAACCTGCTCGGGGTGCAGCCCGGCGAGAGCTTGCGCCTGACCGGCTCCTGGACCGTCGATCCTCGCCACGGCCGGCAGTTCCGGGTCGTCTCCTACGCGACCGTGGTGCCGGCCACCGCCAAGGGCATCGAGCGCTACCTGGGGTCCGGCCTGATCCGCGGCATCGGCAGGGTGATGGCCCGCCGCCTGGTGGCGGCCTTCGGCACCGAGACCCTGGAAGTGATCGAGAACCAGCCGCAGCGGCTGCGGGACGTCGAGGGGATCGGCCCGAAGCGCAGCGCCGACATCAAGCGGGCCTGGGACGAGCAGCGCGACATCAAGGAGGTGATGATCTTCCTGCAGTCGCACGGCGTCTCCACCACCTACGCGATCAAGATCTACAAGATCTACGGCAGCGCCGCGGTGCGATGGGTGCGCGACAACCCCTACCGGCTGGCGGTCGACGTCCACGGCATCGGTTTCGCGACCGCCGACCGCATCGCCGCCTCGCTGGGCATCTCGAAGCTCGCCCCGCAGCGCCTCGAGGCCGGCGCCCTGCACGTGCTGGGCGAGGCTGCCGACCGCGGCCACCTCTACCTGCCGCGCGCCCGCCTGGTCGAGGAAGCGGACCGCCTTCTGGAAGCGGGTCCGCCGCTGGTCGACCAGGCGGTCACCGCGCTCGCGGGCGCCGGTTTGGTGGAGATCGAGGAGGTCGAGGCGGGCGGCGACCGCGCGGAGCGCCCGGGCGGCGATGCCGCCGTCTACCTCAAGCCGCTGCACGCCGCCGAGACCGGCGTGGCGGCGCGGGTGCGGGCGCTGCTGGCGCAGGCGCCCCTGCCGCTGGAGATCGATCTCGAGCGCGCCCTCGCCTGGTTCGAGAAGGGCGAGCAGCTGGTCCTGGCGCGCGAGCAGCGCCAGGCGATCCGCGCCGGCCTCACCCGCAAGCTGCTGGTGATCACCGGCGGCCCCGGCACCGGCAAGACGACGCTGGTGCGCGGCCTGGTCAAGATCCTGACCCGCAAGGGCCAGCGCGTGCTCCTCGCCGCCCCCACCGGCCGCGCGGCGAAGCGCCTGGCCGAGGCCACCGGCGGCGGCGCCAGCACCATCCACCGCCTGCTCGAGTTCAACCCCAAGAGCCGGGCCTTCGACCGCAACCACGAGCGCCCGCTGGCCTGCGACCTGCTGATCGTCGACGAGGCCTCGATGATCGACACCGTGCTGGCCCATCACCTCCTGCGGGCGGTCCCCGACGACGGCCGCCTGGTGCTGGTGGGCGACGTCGACCAGCTGCCCTCCGTGGGTCCCGGGCAGGTGCTCGCGGACCTCATTCGCTC
>DATNKH010000227.1:0-5437 GCA_035603475.1 Thermoanaerobaculia bacterium | reverse complement strand
CCAGCGTCTATCGGATCGCCCCCCGCATCCCCCCAACCCCCTTCCTCCCAGCTGGGATGCCGCGACTGGCGACAGGCGGAGCCGCGGCCCCCCTCCGGGGGGGAAGGGGGCACCACGCCCACCTTCATCGCTCGGGGTCGGTCCAGACCGATGGGCAACTACTGACGAGGGGACGCGCGGCACTCGGGTTCTGGCCGGCCGCCGTCGGCTGGGCGCTCGTGGCGGGCTGGCTGACCTGGCGCCTACGCGGCCAGGCGCTGGACGACTTCTTCATCACCTATCGCTACAGCCAGAACCTCGCCGCCGGCCGCGGCTTCGTGTTCAACGCCGGCGAGCGCGTGTTCGCGCTCACCAACCCCGGCCTGGCGCTGGCGCTCGCCCTCGGCCGGCTGCTGACCGGGATCGAGGTGCCGGTCCTGGCGTCGGCGCTCTCGGGACTGGCGCTCCTGGCGGTGGCGGCCGTGCTGCTGCGCGAGGCGCAGATGGTCGAGCGCGCGCCGGAGGCGTGGCTCGGCGGCACGCTCCTGGTGACCGCCTCCTTCCTGTGGGTCTTGCAGGGCGGCGAGGGCATGGCGATGCTCGCCCTGCTGCTGCTGGCCGCGCGCTGGGGTGCCAGCCGGCCGGTCCTGGCGGGTCTGCTGGCGGGGCTTGCCGTCTGGTTCCGCCCCGAGGCCGCGGTCGGCGCGGGCCTGCTCGCCGTTCTCGTGTGGCGCGAGCGCAAGCGGCTGCCGTGGCGGTTGGCCGCGGCGGCCGCTGCCGTCGTCCTCCTCGGTGTCCTGCTCGCCTGGTGGTACTTCGGGACGCCGATCCCCAACTCCCTGGCGGCCAAGCGGGCGCTGGCGGCCGGCAGTGCCGGGCTGCGCTTCTGGCCGCAATCGGTCGAGCTCGCGCGGCGGCACGCGGGCCGCCTCTGGCCGGCGGTGGTCGGGCTGGGCCTTCTCGGGCAGTGGCCGCTGCTGCGCGCCGGCGGCCGCTGCCTGCGGCTCCTCTCCTGCTTCGGGCTGAGCCTTGCCGTGCTCTACCCGCTGCTCGGCGTGGCCTATGCGCCATGGTACGTCCTGCCGACGGCGGCCGCCCTGCTCTACGGTCTCGCCTTCCTGATCGGGTTCCTGGCACGGTTGGCGGCCCGCGCCGGTGCCGGTGCCGGCGCCGCCGCCGCGCCAGCCGGCAGGATGCTCGCCCTGGCCGGCGCCGTCGCCGCCTGCGCGCCGGTCGCGCTCTCGCTGGCGCCGGCCGAGGCCCGTTGGCTGCGCCGGTTCTCCTGGCCGCCCCACATGCAGGCCTACCGGGAGGCGGCGGCATGGCTCAAGGCCCACGCGCCGCCGGCTGCCACGGTGTCCTACTTCGAGGTCGGAGCGCTCGGCTACTTCAGCGACCGGACGGTCATCGACATGGTCGGCGTCGTGACACCCGCGCTCCTGCCCTACGTGCAACGCCGCGACTTCGCCGGCGCGTTCCTCGCGCGCCCCGGCGACTTCGCCCTCGATCTCCCGGATCGGGGTCCCTGGATGCCGGTCGGCGCCGGCTGGTTCCAGCGCGCCTACCGGCCGGTCGCGACCTTCGGCGACGGCGGCAAGCTGATCCTTTTCGAGCGCCGCCCGGAGGTGCCCCTGCCGCCGGCGCCCGGGGAGAGGTGAGCAGTCTCGCTCAGAGCGCCCGCGTCGCGATCATCGGGTCGAGCCGGGCCGCCCGTCGCGCCGGCAGGTAGGCGGCTGCCAGCGCCACTGCCGCCAGCACCAGGGCCACGCAGGCGTAGGTCAGCGGGTCCTGCGCGGTGACGCCGAAGAGGAGGCTGCCGAGGAAGCGCGTCAGCGCGAGCGCCAGTCCGGCCCCCAGCGCGAGTCCCGCCGCGACCTGCCGCGCGCCGGCCCCGACGACCAGCGAGACGATGCGCCGGGGAGGCGCTCCGAGGGCGATGCGCATGCCGATCTCGCGCGTCCTCGCGGCCACCGACTGGGACAGCACGCCGTAGATGCCGACCATCGCCAGCAGCACGGCGATGCCGGCGAAGACGACCAGCAGCCGCAGGATGAGCAGCCGGCGGGCCAGCGAGACCTGCATGATGTCGTCCATGGCCGCGAGCTTCGTGATCGGCCGGTCGCGATCGACTTCCCAGATCGCGCGGCGCACGGCTCCCGCCAGGGCGCGCGGTTCGGCCTTGGCGCGCACGGTGAGGACCATGTCCGACTTTACGGATTGCGCCTGCGGGAGGTAGATCTGCATCTCGGGAGGTGCGTCGAGCCCGGCATGGCGAACGTCGCCCACGACGCCGACCACCGTCCGCCAGGGATCCTCCGGTTCGCCCATGTGGATGCGCCTGCCCAACGCCTCGCGGCCTGGCCAGATGCGCTGTGCGAAGGTGCGGTTGACGAGGACGACCGCCGGCGATCCGTCCCGGTCCCCGGCGGTGAGATCGCGTCCGGAGAGGAGCGGGATGCGCATGGTCTGCAGGTAGTCCGGGCTGACGTCGAAGCGCAGGGCCGAAGGGGTCTCCGCCTCGCCCGCGGCGGGGTTGTCCTCGGAGTGGATGCCATAGCTGTTGGCATCGCCGCCGAGGGGCAACTGGCTCGTCACCGCTGCCGCCGCCACTCCGGGGAGCGAGAGGACCCGCACGAGCGCCTCCTGGTAGAAAGCGACGATCTTGCCCTTCTCGCGGTACCGCGGTCCCGAGACTGAGATCTCGGCGGCGAGCAGATGGTGCGAGTCGAAGCCCGGATCGACGGCCAGCAACCGGAAAACGCTCTGGAGCATCAGGCCGGCGCCGATCAGCAGCATCAGGGCAAGCGCCACGTCGCCGATCACCAGCAGGCCCGCCAGGCTCCGCCGTCTGCCGACGGCGCCGGCCGCGGCTGCGGCCAGCGCGGCGTTCAGTTCCTGGCCGGAGCCGCGCATGGCCGGAACCAGGCCGAAGAGGATGCCGGTGAGCAGGGAGACGGCGAAGGTCACGGCAAGGACGCGGCCGTCGACAGCGACGGTGCTCAGCCGCGGCACGTTCGCCGGGCTGGCGCGGATCAAGGCTGCGACACCCGCGGCGGCGAGCAGCGCCCCCACGACGCCGCCGAGCAGGTGCAGGAGAGCGCTCTCGGTCAACAGCTGCCTGACGATACGCAGCCGATTCGCGCCGAGCGCGGCACGGACCGCCATCTCGCCCAGCCGGCGCTGCGAGCGGGCGAGCAGCAGGTGGGTCACGTTGGCGCAGGCGATCGCCAGCACCAGGCCCACGGCTCCCATCAGCATGTAGAGATTGGACCGGTAGTCCCCCACCAGGTCCTCGGCGAGCGGGATGACGGCGACTCCCGGCCGCTCGTAATCCCGCGGATGCTCGGCGACCAGGGCGCGCGACACGGCATCCAGCTCGCGGCTCGCCTGTTCGAGCGAGACCCCGGGACGGAGGCGCGCCACGGCCCGCAGGTGGCGGCAGGTGCGGCAGGCCTGCGGCAGGCCCGGGTTGTACGCGAGCGGTGCCCAGATCTCCGCCGGCTGGTTGGCATTGGTGGCGAACAGGGACTCGAGCCCTTCGGGGAGCACGCCGACGAGAGCGTAGGGCGTGCCGTCCAGGAGGATGGGCTTGCCCAGGATGCTCCGGTCACCCCCGAAGCGCCGCTGCCACAGGCCCCAGGTCAGGATCACCACGTGGTTCTTCCCCTGCTCGTCCTCCTCGGGCAGGAAGTCGCGCCCGAGCGCCGGCCGCACTCCAAGGGTGTGGAAGAACTCGCGGGAGACCCGCAGTCCCTCGAAGCGTTCCGGCGTGCCGGAGCCCGCCACCGAGGGCGTCCAGTAGCTGAGCACGGCGATGTTCAGCAGCGACCGGCAGCGGCTCTGCCAGTCCAGGAAGTTCGCAAACGAAGTGATCTGCGGAGCGCCGTCCCGCTCGCGCTCCCAGAGCGTCACCAGGCGCTCCGGGTGAGGGTAGGGGAGCGGTCGCAGCAGGACCGCGTCGAGCACGCTGAAGACAGCGGTGTTGGCGCCGATGCCCAGGCCCAGGGTCAGCACGGCGACCGCGGTGAAGCCGGGAGCCTGGCGCAGCGTGCGCAGAGCGTAGCGGAGGTCCTGCCCGAGCTTGCTCATGGCGGCTCCCTTTCCAGAAGACGTGCGTGCGAGGGTGGGCGCCCCGGGGACCTTGCCGCCCGCCGCTCGCCGCCGGACGCGGCGGCGCGCCAGCGCCAGGGCGAGCTCGCCCGACCGCGCGGCGAGGGCCGTCGCCGCCACGTCGGCGGCCGTGCGCAGCCACAGCCGCAACACGCCCCGCCGGCCCGAGCGCTCGCGCTCTTCGCGCTGGCGCCGGGAGAAGAGGTCGAGCATCTCGGGACCGTACCGGGCGCGGAACCGGCGGGGATAGGCGCGCAGCAGGCAGGCGAGGAGCCGGCTACCGGCCAGGGCCGTCGCGCGTTGCCGGGTCATGGCTCGCCCGCGCCGCCGAGAAGGCCCTTGGCCTGCACCATCCTGACCACCTCCTGCAGCCGCTCGGCCTCGGCCCGCATCACCCGGCTGCCGAAGGAGGTGAGGCGATAGGGGCGCCGGCGCTCGCTGTCAGCCGCCGTGGGCGCCGTGGCCGCCGTGGCCCCCTTGGCCGCCGCGGCCGCCGAGTCGGCGCCGGCCTCTGCGATCAGGCCCGCCGCGAGCAGCCGGTCGAGAGTGCGGTAGAGCGATCCCACCTCGAGCCTCACGCTCCCCCGCGACTCCCGCTCGACCCCTTTCATGATCCCGTACCCGTGAAGCTCACCGCCGGCCAGCACCAGCAGCACGAAGAAATCCCGCGGCCGCAGCGGCAGCGCCTCGGCGACAGCTCTCCTGCGCTCGGTGATGGTCATATATGTAGAATACATATACCATGCGAGCGCGCCGCCCGCAAGGACTCGCGGCTACCGCGGCGGGGGCTTTGCCCCCCGCGGGTCTCAGCCGTGCGCGCGGCGGATGAAGATGTCGCCGTTGAAGGTCTTGAAGAGGATGTCGGGACCGCCGCCGCCGATCGCGCCTTGCATCTCCTGCTCGACCTCGACGTGGCGCTTGCCTTCCTTGCGGGTCTCCCTGCTGGTGGTGCGGCCCTTGGCGGCAATCTCGAAATCGGAATAGATCTCGCCGCGGTCCGAGCGGATCTGCACGTTGGCCCTGAGATCGGCCGGGAAGGTGACGTCGACGTCGCCGTTCAGGGTGCTGAAGGCCATCGGCTTGTCCGCCACCACCCGCCTCAGCACCACCTTGACGCTGCCGTTGGTGGTGTGGGCCACCACCGAGCCCGCGACGTCGCGCGCCTCGATGGAGCCGTTGACGTGGCTGAGCTCGATCTCGCCCTCGACGCCGCTGACCCGGATCTTGCCGCCGTTGACCGCCGACAGGTGCAGCGAGGTGTGGAACGGCACCTGGATGTGGATGTCGCCGCCTTGCGCCGGGTTCGTGGGCTCGACCCGGACGACGTTGGCATCCTCGTCCACCGACA
>DATNKH010000226.1:0-2941 GCA_035603475.1 Thermoanaerobaculia bacterium | reverse complement strand
CCTGACTACGACGACGGCGCGGCGGCCTGGGCGCCGAGCTCGACCGCCGCGCTCTCGCTCTCGCGCCGCCCCGGCGCGGACGCCGGCTTGCGCGCCCGCACGAAGGCGCCCATGATGCGGCCGTCGATCTCGGGTGCCAGGCTGTCCACGTCGAGACCCGCGGCGGCCAGGAACTCGCGGGCGTCCTCGAGCCGGTAGACGCGGGTCGGCTCGATCTCGGGGCTCTCGAAGCCGACCTCGCGCAGCAGGTCCTTGAACTCGTTCTCCTCGAGCGCGCCGGCGACGCATCCGACCCACAGCTCGAGGTTGCGCCGCAGCGCCGCGGGCAGCGAGCCGCGCACCACCACGTCCGAGACCGCGAAGCGGCCGCCCGGCCGCAGCACCCGGAAGGCCTCCGCGAGCACCCGCCGCTTGTCGCCCGAGAGGTTGATCACGCAGTTGGAGATGATCACGTCCACCGCGGCGTCGGGCAGCGGGATGGCCTCGATCTCGCCGCGCAGGAACTCGACGTTCTCGATCCCGGCCTGGCGCTGGTTCTCGCGCGCCAGCGCCAGCATCTCGTCGGTCATGTCGAGGCCGTACGCCTTGCCGGCCGGACCGACGCGGCGCGCCGACAGCAGGACGTCGATGCCGCCGCCGGAGCCCAGGTCGAGGACCACCTCGCCCGGCGCGAGCGCGGCGAGCGCCGTCGGGTTGCCGCATCCCAGCGAGGCGCGCAGCGCCGCCGGCGGGATCGCGGCGGTCTCCTCGGCGCCGTAGAGGTTCGCGGTGATGGGATCGTCGCCGCAGCCGCAGCCGCAGCCCGTCGCCGAAGGGGCGCAGCATCCCGCCGCCGCCGCCGCCTCGCCGTCCTGCAGATGAGGGGCATCCTGCGCCGCCTGGGCGGCACGTCCGTATCTCTCCTTGACCAGGTTCTTCAGACCGTCGTCGACGCTCATCGCTGCTCCTTTCGTCTGCGGGAAACTGCCACGGGGACTCTGCCCAGGAACGCCTCGAGCTCGCCCAAGGCCTCCGCGTCGAGGGCGTAGTACGACCAGCGGCCCTGTCGCCGATGCGAGACCAGGCCGGCGTCCTTGAGCACCTTGAGATGGAACGAGAGCCGCGACTGGGCCAGCTCGAGGTGCGCCGTCAGCTCGCACACGCAGCGCTCGCCGCCGCGCAGCAGGCCCAGGACCTCGAGGCGGATCTCGTCGCCCAGGGCGTAGAAGCGCTGGGCGAACCGTCGCGACCCGGCAAGCCGGGCCGCCCCCGGCGCCGCCGGCTGCTCGCCGCAACACTCGCCGTTCGCCGCCATGCCCACGACAGTACATCAAGAATTCTTGATGAGTCAAGCCCGCCACCGGCCGCCTTGTAGTGGCTCGACTCGTGCTGCCTCCCTTTGGGCGAGGGTTGTGAAGGGCACCGACCTCGGACTTCGGGCGCCTCGCCCAAAGGGAGGCAGGACGAGCCGAGCCACTACCGGCCGCTTGACGTCCTCGCTCACCACGAGAGAAAATCATCGTCGTTGCTCGCTCAATCTTTCTGAAGCCTTGGGGACGCTCGGCGATTTACTTTTTTTAGCTCCGCGTGAAAGCTTTCACCACGGGGCCGGTTCCGATTCGCCCCGCGACCAACCGCCGGCGGTCGCTGACCAGCACTCACGAGAAAGGAGCATTGCCATGGCTCTCCGCCCCAAGTCCTCGTGGCTCCCCGGTCTGATCGGCGTCGTCGTGCTCGCCCTGCCGGCTCACGCCGCTTCGCCCCCGCCCGATCTCGCGGTCGTCGATCCGACACAGCGCACGCTGTTCGACCAGCTCTTCCTCGCGGCCCGGGGACCGCAGCCGTCCTTTGCGCGCCAACTCCTTCCCGGGCACGCCGACGAGCACCTCGCGTGGTTCCCTTTGCAGTACCTCGTCCCCCTCGCCAACTCCAGCAAGACGTCGGCACCCATCCCCGGGTATCCGATCGTCACCAAGGGAGTGATCCAGACGCCGCCGATCACCCTCGGCCTGACCCAGGGCACCGGGACCGCGGCCGCGGCCACGAGCCCTGCGGGGGACGCTTGCTTCCTGGCCGAGGGGAACACCGACAACCTCGCGGCTTACAGCGTGGACCTGGCGACCAGCCTGTTCTCGAACGTCTCCGGGGCGCCGTTCGCGACCGACGGCAACCCGAACGGCATGATCGTCGAGCCGAGCGGCCGGTTCCTCTACGTGGCCAATGGCGACGGTCAGACGGTCACCGAGTATTCCATCAACATCGTGACCAGAGCCTTGACGAAGATCGGCACCATGCCGACGACCGCCACCCACCCGCACGCGATGAACGCGACGCGGCAGTGCGTCTTCGTGGCCAATCTCGTCGACGGCGGCTACGAGGTCTTCGCGATCAACCCCACCAACGGGACTCTCAGCGGCGTCCCGGGATCGCCCTTCGGCACGAACACGGCGTACTCCATCGCGCGCACGCCGGACGGCAACTTCGTCTACTTCAGCGTGGTGGCGGCCAGCGGCGAGATCGACGGCTTCTTCGTCGACCCGAACACTTGTGCGCTCACCCCGGTCCCCGGCTCACCCTTCTTCGGCCCCGGCCTCGCCCTGGTGAGAGCCAACGCGGACGTGCCTGTCCTGTACTCGGTGGGGACCGGCTCCGTACAGGCCTTCGCGATCGACCCGGCCACCGGCACGCTGTCGCCGCTGGGCGCCGCGGAGTCCATTGGCTCCGATCTCGATACGGGAGCCTTCGTCGTCGGCCCCAAGGGCTTCTTCCTCCACCTGTCGGACCAGTTCAATGGGCACCTGCGCACCATTCCTCTCGATCCCGCGACCGGCGGCCTGAAGGCGAGCGGCGCGCCGATCGCCGGGCCGGCGAACGTGCAATCGATGCTGCTGCTCAGCGAGAACGGGGAACAGATCGTCGGCCAAGGGATCGCGCAGAACCGCGGCCAGCGCACACTCGGCGG
>DATNKH010000225.1:0-11468 GCA_035603475.1 Thermoanaerobaculia bacterium | reverse complement strand
CGACGCCTTCGCGCTGCCCCGCCTGCCGATAAATCCCCGCGACGGCCGCTTCGAGCTGCTGCTGAAGGCGAGCGGCGCCTACCGCTGGTGGAGCCGCCTGCCGCGCGTGGGGCTGCTGCGCGCCCTGCGCGGCGCCGGCGGCGGCGGCGCGACGCCTGGGCCATCCTCCAAGGCGTCGGGCACCCACGGAGGTGCCAGCCAATGAGCACGGAGCCGAGACCGGCGCCCGCACCGGCGCCCGCCACCGAGAAGGGCGGCTCCGCCGGGACCGCCGGTGCCGCCGCGGGTGGCGTCCGGCGGGGCACCACCACCCCCCCGCCACCGCCGCCGCGGGTGCCGTTGGGACCGCTGCTGGCGCGCGACTTCCGCCGCCTGCGCCAGGTCAAGGGACGCGGCTTCTGGGTGACGCTGCTCGACGCGCTACTTCTCGACTCCGGCTTCCAGGCGCTGCTCGCCTACCGCCTGGGCCACACGCTGCTAAGCTGGCACGTACCGGTGTTGCCTGCCGTGTGCCGGCGCTGGGCGATCGGCGCCTGCGGCGTCGACATCCTGCCCCGGGCCGAGATCGGCGGCGGCTGCATCATCGCTCACGGCGTCGGCCTGGTCGTCGGCGGCTACACGGTGATCGGCGAAGACTGCACGCTGCTGCACGGCGTGACCCTCGGCGAGGCCCGCTTCGACGAGCTCGACTATCCGCGGGTCGGCGACCGCGTCACCATCAGCGCCGGCGCGCTCGTGCTCGGCGGCGTCACCGTCGGCGACGACGCGACCATCGCCGCCGGCGCCGTGGTGGTCGCCGACGTGCCGGCCGGCGCCACGGCCGCCGGCGTGCCGGCGCGCATCGTCCGCGCGGCCGCCTCGGGAGGAGAACGATCATGAAACACCGCGGCTCCCAGCCGCCTCACGCCCGCGCTGCCCGCTACGTTCAGATCACCGTCGGAGTCGCTCTCGCCTCTGCCGTCGCCGGCTTCGGCGCCGTCACCGCGCCGGCCGAGCCGCCGACCACGCCGGCGGCCGCCACCCGCGCCATCTGCGATTCGACCACCGCGCTGACCGTCATCGGCATGGACACCGAGGCCGGGCGCGTCCTGATCGCGGTGGCCGCACCCGGCGGCGGGACCGGCTCCTGGATCGTCGCGCTCGACAGCGCCGGCGCCGCCGGTGCCACCGCCGGCGGGACCGAAGGCGCAGCGGGCGGCAGCGCCGTGCGCGAGGCCCACGCCTACCGCGAGCAGCCTGGCGGCCGCTTCGGCGGCTCGGTCGGCCCCGGGCCGGTGCTGGCGCTGCAGCCCTGCGGCGCCAATTGCCTGCAACCGGTGCGCTTCGACGGCGGCCGCTGGCAGCCGCTCGGCGAGCCCTTGAACCTGCCCAGCGCCAGCACCGCTGCCGCGACCTACGACAGCAGCGGCGCGCCCTGGGTGGTAGCGCACACCGGCGCCAACCAGGAAGGCCTGGTCCAGGCCCTCGCCTTCCGCTACGAAGGGAGCCAATGGAAGAGCCACGGCAGCCTGGCGGTGACTGCCGTCGGCCAGCCGCAAGCCGTGCCGGCCCCGCAGCGACGCGACGGCGTGATCAGCGGCACCGGCATGTTCTCCGCCAGCGGACCCCCGAGCACCTGGGTCCAGGGCCTCCCCGGCGTCGCGCCCGCTCGCCGCGGCCAGCTGCTGGCGGTGACCAGCACCGACGCCGCTTATCTCACGGCCGACGGCGTCGCCTACCTTTCCGCGGACACCGGCAAGACCTGGCGCCGCTCGACCTGGACCCCCTGGGGCGGCGCCGACACCACCGGCATGTGGCGCCAGGGCATCGACTACGGCATCGACCTGCCCTTCGGCGACCGCCGCGGCGGCTTGCAGCTCGTCTGGTTCGACCGCCGCACCGCCGCCGCCGAGCGGGTCGTGCTCACCCGCCTCGGCACCGGCGGCGCCTGGACCGAGCTCGCCTCCGCACCGACCGACGTGACCACTCGCAGCGGCGAGCACCTCCCGGTCGCCCAGGTCCTCATCCCCCGCCCCGACGCCTGGATCCTCCTCTCCAGCTGCGCCGCCACCGCGACGGGCTCCGGCCTGGTCCTCCGCACCCTCGAGAAAGGCCAGCTCTCCGAGCCCCGCTTCGTCCCCATCGTCCTCGAGCCGAAGCCGTCGTCCGTGCCCCGGCCGGGCTCCCGCAATCCCGACGATCCTTGACTCATGGCCAGGACTCGATCAGTCCGGCGCAGGGCGGCTGGCGCCGCGAAGCTCGGATGCAGTTCGCCCGCTTCGTCGCAGCTCGTTTCTCACCGCCGATGGGGTCCTGCCGAAACGGCGCCTGAATGTCTCCGAGAAGTGGCTATGCTGCGCAAAACCGAGGGAGTAAGCGACGTCCGAAAGGCTGCGAGCGTCAGCCAGCTCCTCGATCGCCGCATTGAGGCGCAGCCAGATGACGTATTGATGCAATGAGGAAGCTTCGATGCGCCGGAAGAGACGGCACAGATAAAGAGAAGAAATGCCGACGCGCTTTGCGACGTCAGCAACGCTGATGGGCCCTCGGAAGTGATCGGCCAACACGGCCTTGGCGGCCTCGACGATATCGCGTGCCTTGCTCGCAGCGTCGCTCTTGCCCGGCAGAGGCTTGGCGCCGAGCTGGGCAACGGCGGTAGCGAAGAGCGCGATGACCTGCTCCTCGAACCACAGATTGCCTCTGCCATTGAGCCCGGCAAGAGAGGAAAAGAGCGCTGCTTCCTGGATTCGGAGGGCCGGGCTGATCGGCCCCACAAGGCCCTGAAAACCATGCTCGTTGGTTCGAGCCGTGTCGCCGAGGATGTCGGTCAGCAAGTCTGGGTGAATCGATAACGACGTCCCAAACGGCGCGCCGCGAGAGGCTCCGCGCGTCAGGTACCGTTGTCCCCCGCGAACTGCCAGGATCGCGGTTCCATCTACCAGTCGTCTGCTCTCGTCCGTCGTAGCCACGTACGCCCCGCCGTGGCAGAACGAGATCATGGGCCAGGGTTGGATTCGCTCCTGAGCCTGCGCCGCCTCCGCATGACAGTGCCAGCGGCCCGCCGTGGCGACTCCCGTGGCCACCATCCAGCGCGTCGCGCAATCGGCTACTCCACCTTTCGATGGCTCCTCCTGCACGTAGTCGAGTCTAGTCAGCAAAGCAGGATCCTGCAAGAGAGCAGCCGTGATCTGGCACGCAAGCGCTGCACCGCCGCGACAGGCAGGATTGGAGACAATGCTGCTTGGGCAGCTTTTTGATAGCGTGCACCTCACAACAGGAGAGAGAATGCAGCTACGCGCCGGGCCAACCGTGGTCCGCACGCATTCTCCAAGGAGAGCACCATGAAGAAGCTCCAATCGAAGTCCTTGAAACTGACCCGTGAAACCCTGCGCTCGCTCACCGGCCAGGCGCTCAGCGGCGTGGCCGGCGGCAACACCGCCGGCTGCACCACCTCGAACAACTGCACCGCAGCAAGCTGCGCCACGAATTGCGCGGGAGCCACCTGTCTGCCCTGTACCAACACATCGAACCCCAGCACCCCCTGCACCACCCAAGGTTGCTGATGACGCTGCCGTCGCGGCGCTAGAACCAAGCGCGCCGCCGCGGTCAGACCGCAGCGGCGCCTGCCTTCTCAGCATGCGCCCTAGGCGCTGGGGTGCGCCGGCCTTTGGGGCTACGCCGGCGACGTAGGGCCTGCTTCAGGCGCCAGTGCTCGCCTGGTCTTCTCGCGATCGCCAGCGGCCTGGCGTCGTCCCCTCCCAGGAGCGGAACGCGCGATAGAAAGAGTTCGGGTCTTCGTATCCGACGAGGTGCGCCAGCTGGGTGATCTCGATCGACGCCTCCCGCAGGTAGGTCCGCGCGAGCTCCTGCCGCGCTTCGGCGAGCAGCTGCCGGAACGTCGCTCCTTCCTCGGCGATCCGGCGCTGCAGCGTACGGTTGCTCAAGCCGAGCTCCCTCGCGACGGCCGGGAGGTCCGGCCGGTCGTCGGCAAGCAGGCGCCTGAGCGTCCACTTCACCTTGTCGCGGACCGCGCCGTCCGCCTGCTGGCCCGAGAGCGCCCTCACCAGCGACGGCTGAAGCATCTCGAGGAGCTCCGGGTTGTAGGTGACGAACGGGCGAGCGAGATCGCTCATGCGCAGCACGAGCGCGTCGCGCGCTGCGCCGAACCTCACGACGCAGCCGAAGAAGCCTTCATGGACTCGCTTCGCGCCGCGCGGCCGTACGAGCTCCACGCGCACCGGTTTCAGCGCCGCCTGCGTCCCCCGCTGCCCGAGCTCGAGGACCAAGGCGAGCGTGGCGTCCACGAGCAGCGGCGGGGTCGGTTCGCCCGCCCGCATCCATTCGACCTCGACGGTGCACTCTCCGCCGGCTTCGTGGAGACGCATCTCCTCGGGAGAACATAGCTGCTTGAACCGGGCGAGACGGCCGAGCGCATCGCGGTAGTCACGGGCGTGAAACGAGGCGAGTGTCGCCGGCGGCAGCTGGCCGACCTCCAGCTCGCGCGCCAGGCGCAGCCCGAGGTCCGGTTGCGGGCGCAGCTTGGCGATGCTGCGCCAGAGCGCGAAGTACTGCGCCGTGGTGACAGTGGTCCTGACGCCGTCGTAGAGCGCGCTCGGCAGCCTGCTCTGGCGCAGCACGGCCATCGGGGTGAGCCCCAACCGCTCGAGCCAGAGCCAGAGAATCTTCGGGACCCTGAAATGGTCCGGAACGCGCATCGTGGTCATCGTGCCCTCGTGCAGTGCACCCGTGCCCCCCGTGCTTCGCCGGCAGGTTAGCACGGCCGGCCAGGGAAATGGCGCGTCATGCAAGTACAATGGCGCGCTCCCCTAGTTACGCCTGGGGCCCGGAAGAGCAACACTTCTCGGTGTCGCGAGCTGTCGCCCGCCCGCATCGGGGGGGCGGCGACGAACGTGAGGACGACGAGAGGAGGCAGGGATGAGCGCCACGGCGCAGACGGTGTCGTTTGCCAGGACGGTTACCACCCGCGTCTCGGTCAACGGCAGGGCGATGTCGGTGACCCATGAGGCACGAGTCTCGCTGCTCGACCTGTTGCGGGAGCGTCTTCGGCTCACGGGCACCAAGAAGGGGTGCAACGAGGGGGCATGCGGGGTCTGCACGGTGCTGGTGGACGGGCACCGCGTCAACGGGTGCATGACCCTGGCCGCCTCCTGCGATGGTCGAGAGGTCACCACGGTCGAAGGTCTGGCCGGGCCTGACGGCAGGTTGCACGCCGTGCAGCAGGCGTTCATCGATCACGACGCCTTCCAGTGTGGTTACTGCACCCCGGGCCAGCTGGTCTCTGCCGTCGCCTGTATCCAGGAAGGCCACGCGGGCTCCGCGGCGGAGATCGCCGAGTGGATGAGCGGGAACATCTGCCGCTGCGCCGCCTACCCCCAGATCGTCGCCGCCGTGGCGCAGGCGGCAAGGGAGAACGATCATGCGTGACTTCGCTTATGGGCGCGCCACGGATCTGCCTCAGGCGGTGGCGGCGCTCGCGGATGGAGCGGTCGCCATTGCCGGCGGCACCGAGCTTCTCAACTGGATGCGTCTCGGCATCGCCGATGCGGATGCCGTCGTCGACATCGGCCGGCTCTCGGAGCTGCGGGGCATCTCGGTTCATGGCGACGTCCTCCGCATCGGCGCCCTGGCGACGCTCAACGAGATCGGCGAGAGCTCGCTGGTGCGCACGGCGGCACCCGTCCTCGCCGAGGCGTGCCTCAAGGCCGCGTCGGCGCAGCTGCGCAATCTCGCGACGATCGGCGGCAATGTCTTGCAGAAGACGCGCTGTCCGTACTTCCGGGCAGAGGCGGCCGCCGCCGGCGCGATGCCGTGGCCGTGCAACAAGCGCGCTCCCGGCACGGGTTGCGCGGCCAGGGACAGCGGCTACGCGCGCCTGGCGCTCTTCGGCGGCACCGACGAGTGTGTCGCGACACAGCCGTCGGACCCCGCCGTGGCGCTGGCCGCTCTCGACGCCACCGTGCACGTGGCCGGCCCCACCGGTACGCGCGAGATCCTGATGACGGACTTCTATCTGACGCAGGAAGAGGCGGCACGAGCCCATCCGCCCCCGGCGGGCGGCCCCGGTGGCGATGGCGCCTCGGTAGTGATCGAGAACCGCCTGCAGCGCGGCGAGCTGATCGTCGGGTACAGCGTGCCTGTCGGCGACCTTTCGCGCCACTCGGCGTACCTGAAGGTGCGCGAGCGCGAGTCCTATGAGTACGCGTTGGTCGCGGTCGCCGCCGCGGTGGCGTGCGACGGCGCACGCATCCGCTCCGCGCGCATCGCGCTCGGTTCCGTGGCCCAGAAGCCATGGCGGCTGACGCCGGCCGAGACCGCGCTCGCCGGCCAGACGCTCGACGCATCGTCCGTCGACCGCGCCCTCGGGGCGGCGCTCGCCGCCGCGCGCCCCCTGGCCGGAAACGAGTTCAAGGTGGTGCTGGCGAGACACGCCGCACGTCGCGCCCTGCTGGCCGCGGGAGGTGTCGCATGAGCGAGCCGCGAGAGGCTGCCGCCCCGATCGTGGGACAGGACCATCGGCCCACCGCGGGCATCGGGGCACCGATCCCCCGCCACGACGGGCGCGCCAAGGTCACCGGCGAGGCGAAGTACGCCGGCGAGGAGGTCCCCCCCGGCACGCTGCACGCCATGGTGGTCGCCTCGTCGATCGCCCGCGGGCGCTTGACCGGCCTGGACGCCCGGAACGCGCTGGCCGTGCCTGGCGTGCTGAGGGTGCTCACTCACCGCGACGTGCCCAAGCTCGGACCCGCGTCGGTGCTGCCGTTCGGTCAAACCTACCTGCCCATGCAAAGCGCGGAGATCCGTTACGAGGGAGAGCCGCTGGCGCTGGTGCTGGCGGAGACCCTGGAAGCCGCGACGGAAGGGGCGGCCCGCCTGCGGCCAACCTATGAGCGGATCCGGCATACCACCTTCGAGGACGGCCGGGAAGTCGTGCCGCCCGGCGGCAGTGAAGGCAACGGCTTCGCGATCCTGGAGATCGACGCCCAGAAAGGCGAGGTCGAAGCCGCCTTCGAGAATGCGGCGGCGGCGATCGACGAGACCTACATGACGCCTTGCCGCCACCACAACGTCATGGAGCCACCGGCGACGGTGGCCGAGTGGCGCGGCGATACGCTCGACGTGCACGACGCCACGCAGTGGACGTACGGAGTCCGCTACGGGTTGTCGGCGGTGTTCGGGATCCCTCCCGAGAACGTCCACGTCCGCTGCCCGTACACCGGCGGGGGTTTCGGCTCCAAGGGCACCGTCTGGCCCCACCAGGTCCTGGCGGCCCTTGGCGCCAGGCTCACCGGCCGTCCGGTCAAGCTCGCGCTCGGACGCGCGGGCTGCTTCACCGGCTGCGGTTATCAACCCATGATGCGGTCTCGCGTGCGGGTGGCCGCCGATCGTGACGGCGCTCTCCGCGCCGTCGTCCACGAGACGGCGAGCCTGACCTCCCAGTTCGACGACTACGTCGAGTTCGGCAACGCCGGCGCGCGCGGTCTGTATGCCACTCCGGCGCTCCTCGTGCGCACGCGGGTGGTCAAGGCGGACGTCAGCACGCCCACGGCGATGCGTGCTCCCCACGAGGGGCCCGGCATGTTCGCGTTCGAGAGCGCCATGGACGAGCTGGCCGTCCAGCTCGACGTCGATCCGCTCGAGCTGCGCCTGCGCAACCACGCCGATGCCGATCCTTTGAGCGGCAAGCCTTTCTCGTCCAAGAAGCTCCGCGAGGCGTACGCCGAAGCGGCGCGACGCTTCGGCTGGTCGCGGCGCCCGCGCGCTCCCCGTGCCATGAGAGACGGCGAAAAGCTCATCGGCTGGGGTATGGCATCGGCCATCATGGGAGCCAACCGCATGGCCGCCAACGCTCGCGTCCGCTTCGCGGCGGATGGCGCGGTCACCGTCGAGGCGGGATGCCAGGAGATCGGCAACGGGGCCGCCACGGTGCTGCCGCAGATCGCCGCCGAGGTGCTGGGGATCCCGGCCGAGCGGATCGAACTGCGGCGCGGCGACACCAGCCTGCCGGAGACCGGCGGCACCTTCGGCTCGTCGACCACCATGTGCGTCGGCTCCGCGGTCGCGGACGCCGCGGAGAAGCTCAAGGCCAAGGTCGCGACGCTGGCCGCGGCGAGCGGCGCCGGCGGCAAGAGCGGCGCGGTCCCACCCGAACGGTGGGGCGCCATCCTGGGCGAGCTGGGAGTGGCGGAGGTCGTCGCCGAGGGGGCCTTCGCTCCCGATGGAGCGCCGTTCGATCTGAACGGCAGCCGGTCCAGGTATGCCATCTTGACCTGGGGAGCCGTGTTCGTCGAGATGGAGGTGGATGAGGCGCTCGGGCTCGCCAGGATGCGCCGCTGTGTCGCCGGGTACTCGGTGGGGCGCATCGTCAACCCGCGCACGGCGCGGTCGCAGGTCATCGGCGGGATCATCTGGGGTTACGGGCGCGCCATGCTGGAGGAGAGCGTGATGGATCGCCGTCATGGGCGATTCCTGTCGAAGAACCTCTCAGGTGTGATGCTACCGGTCAATGCCGACATTCCGCGCGACATCGACGTCTTCTTCGTCGACGAGCATGACGAGCACGCCTCGAAGATCGGGGCGCGAGGTGTCGGGGAGGTGGGCGAGGTCGGGGTGGCGGCGGCGATCGCCAATGCCCTCTATCACGCGACCGGCAAACGCATCCGCAAGCTGCCGGTGCACGTCGAGGATCTGCTCGCCTGAGGGCGAGAGCGAAGAGCTACTCGCGCAGCCGGCGCACTCCGGCGAGGCCGTCGAAACCGGCGTCATAGGTCATGATGTCGGCGATGCCGTGACGCCGCATCAGCGCCAGATGCAAAGCATCGCGGGCCGAGAGGCGCTGGCTCGAGAGCAGGAGTTCCTTGGCACGCTCGAGGTCGGCAAGCTCGACCGGGAGGACCTCGTCCACCACTCCGAGGAGAGCGTCGAAGGCGGGTTGAATCCATTGCCGCTGGCGCAGGGCATCATAACGGTGAAGGATTTCTTGCAGAACCTCGGCATCGGTGACCAATCGCTCGCCGGCCACCGCGGCTCTCTCGAGGAGGCGTTGCGCTCCCTCCCGGTGAGGATGCGGACGGCCAATGACATACATGGGGATGTTCGAGTCGATGAAGATCACTCCCGCACCCCGCCCTGATAGCCACGCTCGATCTCGGCCAGCATCTGATCGATGTCGGCCGTAGGAGCCGCGTATTCAGCCGCCTTGCGGATCGCCGCGAGCTTGCGCTCCAAGCTCGCCTGGGGGCGCTGCCTGCGCACCTCTCTCAGGGCTTGACGCACCCACTCGGCGACCGTCAATCGCTCTCGTCGCGCGGCTCGTTGGATCTCCTGCAACTCGTCTTCTTCCACCAGGACCTGAAGGCGTTTACTCATCGAGGTAGTCTAATCGACTCATGGTTATGAGTCAATCATTTGCCGCCCAGTCCCTTTGCCTCGCGAGTGGCTCGTCTGCTGGGCGGCTCGGCAAGGGGCGCAATCGGCGCCGCCCTGCGAGCGGACCGCAGTGAAGGCCATCCAAGAGAGGAAGTATGCTGCCACTCATGGTAATTGACGAGAAGCGCGCCAGGAGGAAAACCGCATGAGCAGCGTGTGGCGGGACCTACGCTTCGGCGCGCGCTATCTCCTGCGCCATCCGAGCGTCACGACGCTGGCGCTGCTCACCTTGACCCTCTGCATCGGTGCCAACACGGCGATCTTCAGCGTCATCAACGGGGTGCTCCTCGAGCCCCTCCCTTTCCCGCGCCCGGAGCAGCTCACGGTGGTCATCGAGAGCGCGCCCAAGCTGGGGTTCCCCGAGATGGGCGGCTCGCCTCCGAACTTCAACGACTGGCGCTCGCGGAATCAGGTTTTTTCCAGCCTCGCGGCGTTCCGGCGGCGACGCTTAACGCTGACCGGCAGCGGCGGCGAGCCGCAGGCGCTCGCCGGGGCGGCAGTGACCGGTGACTTCTTCCGTACCCTGAGCGTGCCAGCTCTCGCCGGACGATTGCTCGGGCCGGAGGACGACCGGCCGGGCGCCGAAAAGGTCGCGGTCATGGGCGCTGGTCTCTGGCACCAGCGCTTCGGGGGCGATCCGGGGATCGTCCAGCGCCGGATCACCGTCGACGGCAACTCCTATACGGTGGTCGGCGTCGCGCCGCTCACGCTGCAGTATCCGGGCAAGAGCCAGCTCTGGGTGCCGCTCGCCCTCGACTATGCCAAGGAGCGCCGCGGCGCTCACTATCTCGGCGTGCTCGGGCGCCTCAAGCCGGGGGTGAGCCTCGCGCGCGCCAAGGCGGAGATGTCCGCGATCGCCGCGCGGCTCGAGCGGCAATACCCTGCCGAGGACACAGGGTGGGGGGTGGTCCTCATGCGCCTGCAGGACCTGACGGTCGAGGACATCCGTCCCGCTCTCGACATGCTGCAGCTCGCGGTCTGGGTGGTGCTGCTGATCGGCTGCGTCAACGTGGCCAACCTGCTGCTTGCCAGGATGATCTCCCGCGAGGGCGAGATCGCCGTCCGTGCCGCGCTGGGAGCGGGGCGGCGGCGCCTGGTGTTGCAGATCGCCGCCGAGAGCATGATCCTCTTCCTTGCCGGCGGCGCGCTCGGGCTGCTCGTCGCCCGGTGGGGAACGCGGTCGCTGGTCGCTCTCGATCCTGACGTCTTTCCGCGCACCGAAGCGATCGGCATCGATGCGCGGGTCCTCGCTTACACCCTGGTGGTCTCGGTCGTGACGGGAGCTCTGTGCGGTCTGGTGCCGGCGCTGGCGTCGACCGGCAGGAATCTCTATGGCTCGCTGCGGACAGGGTCGCGGGCGATGATGGGTGGCCGGCGCGGTCCGCGGGCGCGCCGGATCCTGGTGCCTGGCGAGCTGGCGCTGGCGCTGACCCTGCTGGTCGGCGCGGGCCTGCTCATCCAGAGCTTCAGGCGGCTGCAGGCGGTCGATGTCGGGTTCCAGCCGCGCGGCGTGATCACCGCCAGGCTCTCCCTGCCCGCGTCGAGATATCCCGAGCCCGCGCTCCAGGCGGCATTCGTCCAGCGAGTGTTGCAGCGCATCGGCGCACTGCCGGGGGTAGTGCAAGCGGCCGCGATCGATGCGCTGCCGCTCGCCCAGGGCGGTCAATTCGTCGAGGTCACGGCCGAAGGGAGCCCGCGCGCGCCAGGCGAGGACCACAGCGGCCATGGCAGCCTGGTCACCCCGGACTACTTCGCCGCGATGAGGATCCCGCTCTTGGAGGGCCGGAGCTTCAGCGAACGGGACGACCTCGAGAGTCTGCCGGTGACGATTGTCAGCCGTTTCACCGCGGCCCGGCTGTGGCCCGGACAGGACCCGGTGGGCCGGCGCATCACCTTCGGACGCCTGCCGACGAGGCCGGACGCGCAATGGTGGCAGGTGATCGGAGTGGTGGGTGACGTGCGCGACACCGACGTCGGCGTCAAGCCGCAAGTGGCTATCTACATCCCGCAGCTCCAGATCGCGACCGCGAGCGCCACGCTGG
>DATNKH010000224.1:0-7897 GCA_035603475.1 Thermoanaerobaculia bacterium | reverse complement strand
CCTCGCACTGGTGCGGACGGAGCGCTCCCTGCGGCCGCGCTTTGACCTGCTCGTCTCCATCCCCGGCGTCGGGTCGCTGACGGCCCTGGCGCTGTTGGCCGAGTATGGACCGGAGCTGGCCCACGCCTCGCCGCGGCAACTTCCTCCCTCTACAGCTGCGTTTCTCTTCGGCGACCAGCTCCTCGGACTATCTGTTGCCTGGACGCAGCCCCCAACCTAGAGACAATCGGTGGCCGGAGAGAACTGTGGCCGGAGGGGAGGAGATGGGAGGGCCGCGGGCGGCGGATCTCCTCGCTGCCGACCTTTGGGCGAGGCGCCGCATCCCACCACTCTCTCGGCCTCCACCGCCCGAGCGACTCGCCCAAAGGGAGGTAGCGAGGAGATCCGCCGCCCGCGGCCCGGGCCAGCGGAGGGAGATTCCCCGGAGGCCCCCCGTGATAACCTACGCCGGCCCCGACGGTGGGCACGTCGATAGGTCCACCGCCACAGCTCCTCCGCCCGATCACCGATGCCGATCCCGTCTCCTTTCCACGAGCGTACTTCCAAGCTGTGCACCAGCTTCCGCTGGAAGGACTGGTCCGGTTACGCGGCGGTCTCGAGTTACGACACCACCCACGAGCGCGAGTACTTCGCCTTCCGCGAGTCGGCGGGCCTGCTCGACGTCACGCCGCTGTTCAAGTACGAGGTCCATGGTCCGGACGCCGCCGCGCTGCTGTCGCGCATGATGGTCCGCGACGTCTCGAAGCTCAAGATCGGCCGCGTCGGCTACAGCTGCTGGTGCGACGACTACGGCAAGGTGATCGACGACGGCACCGTGACCCGCCTCGCGGAGGATTACTACCGCGTCACCGCCGCCGACCCGACCCTGTACTGGCTGCAGGCGGTCGGCCGCGGCCTGCGCGTGACGATCGAGGATTCGAGCGCGCGGCTGGCGGCGGTGGCGTTACAGGGGCCGCGCTCGCGCGAGATCCTGCGCGCCGCCTCCGACGCCGACCTCGACCGCCTCAAGTTCTTCGGCGCCACCCGCGCGCGCCTCGACGCCCTCGACGTCTGGATCACCCGCACCGGCTACACCGGCGACCTGGGCTACGAGGTCTGGACGGACAGTGCCGGCGCGCTCCGCCTCTGGGACGCCCTGGTCGACGCCGGCCGGCCGCACGGCATCGAGCCGGCGGGGCTCGACGCGCTCGACGTGTCCCGCATCGAGGCCGGATTCATCCTCCTGGGCGTCGACTACTTCAGCGCTCCGAAGGTGATCCTCGAGGCGCGGAAGTCGACGCCGTTCGAGCTCGGGCTGGGCTGGATCGTCGACTTCGAGCGCCCCACCTTCCCGAGCTTCATCGGCCGGGACGCCCTGGCCGCCGAGGCCGCCAGGCTGAAGCGCGGCACCGCTGCAGCCGCAGGGTGGGCGATGGTCGGCCTCGAGGTGGCGTGGGAGGCGCTCGAGGCGCTGTACGAGAGCTTCTCGCTGCCGCCCAGCCTGCCGGCCACCGCGCGCCGCGACGGCCTGCCGGTCTACGACGACGACGGCCGCCAGGTCGGCAAGGTCACCAGCCACACCTGGTCGCCGATCCTGAAGAAATACATCGCCCTCACCTCCGTCCACGCCAGCCACGCGGCGCCCGGCACCATCCTGCAGATGGAGCACACCGTCGAGTTCGAGCGCCGCAAGGTGCCCGCGAAGGTCGTCAAGACGCCGTTCTTCGATCCCGAGCGCAAGAAGCGACCGTGAACGCCCACACCGGCGAAGCGCGCCCCGCGCCTGCCCGCGGACCCTACGATGCCGTCGTCGTCGGCGCCGGGCACAACGGCCTGGTCTGCGCCGCATACCTCGCGAAGGCGGGCAGGAAGGTCCTGGTCGTCGAGCGCCGCCAGCAGGTGGGCGGCGCCACGACGACGGAGGAGATCCATCCCGGCTTCAAGTTCTCGTGCTGCTCGTACGTCGTCTCGCTGCTGCGCCCCTGGATCATCCGCGACCTCGATCTGCCGCTGTACGGCTACGAGGTGTTGCCGCTCGAAGAGACCTTCACGCCCTTCGAAGATGGGAGCTACCTGCTGCGCGACTCGGACCCCGAGCGCACGAAGCGCGCCATCGCCCGCTTCTCGCCGCGCGACGCCGAGGTCTACAAGCAGTTCGGCCAGAAGATGGCGGAGCTCGGGCGGCTGGTCAAGCCGATGATCGACGGCCTGGCGCCCGACCCGCTGGCGCGCAACCCGTTCGAGATCCTGCGCCTGGCGAAGTTCGCCCGGCACGTGCGCGGCCAGGGCGAGGAATGGCTGATCGGCAACGTCAAGATGATGACGATGTCGGCGGTAGATTTCCTATCGGAATGGTTCGAGTGCGAGCAGCTGATCGCCCCGATGTCGGTGTCCGGGATCATCGGCACGTTCCTGGGAGTGCGCTCGCCGGGCACCGCCTACGTGTTGCTGCACCACTACATGGGCGAGATCGACGGCTCGTACCGCGCCTGGGGCCTGCCGAAGGGCGGCACCGGCGCCATCGCCGAGGCGATCGCCAGCGCCGCCCGCGCGCTCGGCGTGGAGATCCGCCTCGGCGCGCCCGTCGAGAGGCTGCTGATGAAGCACGGCCGCGCCGCCGGCGTGGTGCTCGAGAACGGCGACGAGATCGCGGCGAAGGTCGTCGTGTCCGGCGTCGATCCGCACCGCACCTTCCTGCGGCTGGTCGGGGAGGAGCACCTCGAGCCCGACTTCGCGCAGCAGGTCAAGCGCTTCAAGATGCGCGGCTCCTCGGGCAAGGTGAACCTGGCGCTCGACGCGCTGCCGGAGTTCGCCTGCCTGCCGGGCGCCGGCCCGCAGCTGCGCGGCGACATCACCATCGCGCCGTCGATCGCGTACCTCGAGCGCGCCTACGACGACGCCAAGTACGGCGCCTTCTCGCGGCGGCCGTTCATGGACATCGTGATCCCCTCGCTCACCGATCCGACGGTCGCGCCGCCCGGCAAGCACACGATGTCGATCTTCGTCCAGTACGCGCCCTACAAGCTGAAGGAGGGCGCGGCCGACTGGCCCCGCCAGCGCGAGGCGTTCGGCGATGCGGTGATCGACACGCTCGCGCAGTACATGCCGAACCTGCCGGGCCGCATCCTCCATCGCCAGGTGCTCACGCCCTGGGACCTCGAGCAGGTCTACGGCCTGACCGAGGGCAACATCTTTCACGGCGAGCTGTCGCTCGAACAGCTCGCCTTCCTGCGCCCGGTCCCCGGCTGGAGCCGCTACCGCACACCGATCGGCCACCTCTGGATGTGCGCCTCGGGGACCCATCCCGGCGGCGGCATCATGGGCGCCCCGGGCGCCCTCTGCGCGCGGACGATGCTCCACGCGCGGGCGGTCTAGCCATGCCCCTCGACGCGATCGTCATCGGCGCCGGACAGAACGGCCTCGCCGCCGCGGCCCGTCTCGCCGCCGCGGGGCGGAAGGTCGCCGTCCTCGAGCGGCGCGGCGCCGTCGGCGGGCTCGCCGGCGCGGTCGAGATCCACCCCGGCTACCGGGTGCCCGGCATCCTGCACGACGAGGGGCGCGTCTCGCCGCGCGCCGCCGCCCGGCTCGGCCTCGAGCGGCACGGTCTCGCCTGGCGCGATGCGCCGCCGGTCTTCCTTGCCGAGGCCGAGGGCCCGGGCATCCTCCTTCCCGGCGAGATCGGCGGCCGCTCGCGCCGTGATGCCGCGGCCTGGCTCCGCTACCGCGCCTTCCTCGACAAGCTCCGGCCGCTGCTCGACTCGGTGATGAGCTCGCCGCCGCCGCCGCTCTCCCCGGCCTCGGCCGGCGACCTCTGGGAGCTCGCCATGCGGGGCGCGAGGCTCTGGCGCCACGGCCGCCGCAACACGCTCGAGCTGCTGCGCGTCGCGCCGATGTGCGTCGCCGATTACCTCGACGAGCTGTTCGAGACGCCGCTGCTCGTCGCGGGTCTCGCGGCCCCGGCGGTGATCGGCACCTGGGCAGGCCCCTGGTCGGCCGGCACCAACACCAACCTGCTGCTCGCCGAGGCGGTCCCCGGACGCCGCCTGGCCGGCGGACCCGCGGCCCTCGTCGCCGCTCTCGAACGCGCCGCCCGCGCCGCCGGCGCCGAGATCCGCACCGGCGCCGAGGTCCTCCGCCTGCACGTCGAGAACGGCTGCGCGGCGGGAGTCTCCCTCGCCTCGGGCGAGCGGCTCGACGCCGCGACGGTGATCGCCACCTGCGATCCCAAGCGCGCCTTCCTCGAGCTGATCGCTCCCGGCACCCTGCCGATCCGCATCGAGGAGGAATATCGCCGCATCCGCGCCCGCGGCACGGCCGCGAAGGTGCACCTGGCGCTCTCCGGCCCGCTCGAGCTCGCCGCCCGCCCCGGCCAGGCCTTCGAGCACATCCGGATCGGCGGCGGCCACGTCGACGACCTCGAGCGCGCCTTCGATGCCGTGAAGTATCGGGAGGCCTCTCCCAATCCGCACCTCGAGATCCGCGTCCCCAGCGTCGCGGATCCCGGCCTCGCCCCGGCGGGCCATCACGTGGTGTCGATCCTCGCCAGCTACGCGCCGCACGACGTCGCCGGGGGTTGGACCGAGAAGCGCCGCGCCGACTTCCTCGCATCCGTGCTGGCGACCCTCGAGCGCCACGCCCCGGACGTGCGCAGCCGCATCGTCGCCCAGGAGCTGCTGACGCCCGCCGACCTCGAAACCCGCTACGCCCTGACCGGCGGGCAGCTCCATCACGGCGAGCCGGCGCTCGACCAGCTGCTGGTGATGCGGCCGGCGCCCTCGGCGGCGCGCTACGCCACCTCCGTGCCCGGCCTCTACCTGGGTGGCAGCGGCAGCCACGGCGGCGGCGGCGTCACCTTCACGCCCGGCCTCCTGGCCGCCGCGGCGGCGCTGGCGCGCTAGCACGGGCATTTCACTGTGGCAAGGTACGTCAGGGGCGCGGTTATCGGCTCTCGAGTCCCTGTGGAGCCGATGCTGCTCAGCCGCCGAGCACGCTGCCGCCGTTGACGCTCAGCACCTCGCCGGTGACGTGGCGGGCGAGCGGCGAGGCGAGGAAGACGACCGGGCCGGCGATGTCGTCGGGGGTGGCGATGCGGGCGAGCGGGATGCCGGCCAGGGCCTCCTCCCGCCCCGGGCCGGACAGCGCCGCCGCCGTCATGTCGGTGTCGACCCAGCCGGGAGCGACCGAGTTGACGCGCACCCGCGGCGCCAGCTCGACGGCCCACGAGCGGGTGGCGGCGATCATCGCCCCCTTGCTGGCGGCATAGGAGCTGTAGCCCGGCTCGCCGCGCTGGCCGGCGGTGGAGGTCAGGTTGACGATGTTGCCGTCGGCCGCGAGCTCGAGCAACGGCAGCGCCGCCGCGGCGCAGAGAAACTGCCCGGTGACGTTGACGGTCAGCGTCTCGTCGAGGACGGTGCCGTCGAAGTCGCCGATCGGGCTCGGGACCCAGATGCCGGCGTTATTGACCAGGACGTCGAGCGCCCCCCACTCGGCGGCGACGAAGGCGAACATCGCCCAGACGTCGGCCGGATCGCGCAGGTCGCAGCGTCGCAGAAGGTGCGGCGGCGGGCCGCCGGCGGCGTCCGGCCTGGGGCCCAGGCCGCGCAGCTCCTGGAGCAGCGCCGTCGCCCGATCCTCGCGGGACTGGTAGTGGACGAGCACGGCGGCGCCGGCGCGGGCGAACAGGCGGCAGCAGGCCGCGCCGATGCCGCGGCTGCCGCCGGTCACCAGTACCCGGCGGCCGCCGAGGTCGATCACTGGACGGTCTCGACCAGCATGGCGATCCCCTGCCCGCCGCCGATGCAGGCCGAGGCGACGCCGGTGCCGCCGCCGCGGCGGCCGAGCTCCTTGAGCAGGGTGATCAGCAGGCGGGTGCCGGAGGCGCCGAGCGGATGGCCGAGCGCGATGGCGCCACCGTTGACGTTCAGCTTGTCGACGTCGAGCTGCAGCTCGCGGATCACCGCCAGGATCTGGCCGGCGAACGCCTCGTTGATCTCGATCAGGTCGAGATCGCCGAGCTCCATGCCGCTCTTGGCCAGCACGGCGCGGATCGCCGGGGCCGGCCCGATGCCCATGCGCGACGGGTCGACGCCGACCACCGACCAGCCGAGGATGCGGCCGATGGGCTTCCAGCCCTGCTCCTCGGCATGCTCGGCCGTCGAGAGCAGCATCATGGCGGCGCCGTCGACAATGCCGGAGGCGTTGCCGGCGGTGACGAAGCCGTCCTTGTCGAACGCCGGCGGCAGCGCGGCGAGGTCCTCCATGGTGCTGTCCGGGCGCAGGTGGTCGTCGCGCTCGATCAGCTTCGCCTTCTTGCCCTTGCCGACCTCGACCGGCACCACCTCCTCGGAGAGCCTGCAGCTCGCCCAGGCGGCGCCGGCGCGCCGCTGCGAGAGCAGCGCGAACTCGTCCTGGTCGGCGCGGGTGATGCCGTAGTCGCGCGCCAGATTGTTGCTGGTCTGGGCCATGTAATAGCCGCAGTAGGAATCGAAGAGCGCGACCATCAGCAGGTCTTCCAGCTTGCCCTGGCCCAGCTTGAAGCCACGCCGGGCGCCCCAGATGACGTGGGGGGTCTGCGACATGTTCTCCATGCCCCCGACCAGGCAGGTGGTGGCGTCGCCGGTCAGGATCGCTTGCGCGCCGGAGATCACCGACTGGATACCGGAGCCGCAGAGGCGGTTGACGGTCAGCGCCGGCACCTCGGTCGGCAGCCCCGCCTTCAGCGCTACGTGACGCGCCCCGTAGATGGCGTCCGGCGAGGTCTGCAGGGCGTTGCCGACCACCGCGTGGTCGATCTCGCTGCCCTCCACACCCAGGCGGTCGAGCAGGGCCCGCGCCGCGTGGGCGGCGAGGTCGATCGCGGAGACGTCGGCAAAGGGGCCGTTGTAATCGATCATCGGGGTGCGCACCCCGTCGACCAGCACCAGATCACGGATATTCATCGGCGATGTGCCTCCAGAGTCAGCAGTATCAGTCGTCGTCGGCCGCCGGCAAGGCCCGCGCCGCCGCGGCGTGAAATCGCCGCCGCCAGCGGTTCAGGTTGGTCGCCGGGTCGACGCGGTGAGCGAGCAGCACGAGGACCCGTGATCGGCGCGGGTCGATCCACAGGCTGCCGCCCGCGAAGCCGGTATGCCCGAAGGAGCCTGCCGAGAGCGCCGGCCCCCCTGCTCCGCCACGCGACCGGCGCCGCCACCAGCCGAGGGCGAACGGTCCACCGCCGGCGAGGGCTGCGGCAACGTCCTCCTTGTGCAACAGCAGGCGCGGCTCCAGCCATTCCGCACCCAACCTCCAGAGAGCGGCGGCCGTGCCGAAGAGGCCGGCAAAGCCCCACAGGACGCCACCCGCCACCGGGACGGCCGGGGCCAACAGCGTGGCCAGGAAGCGGGCGTTGCCATCCTGTGGCAGGCCGATGGGCGGCGGCGGCAGGAGCGGCGCCGCGACCCCCTGCCGGACCGCCAGCTCCACTTCGCGCCCCGAGCCCATTCGCGACTCCGCGACCTGCGGCAGGTCCCCCGGCACGGCGGCGATCGAGCCATCCAGGCCGACCGGCGCCAGCACCCGCTCCCTGGCCAACGCCGCGAGCGGCCGGCCAAGCGCCCGCTCCGCCGCCAGGCCCCACAGAAGGTAGTCGAGGTCAGTGTAGGTCCCCGCGCGGGCGCCGAGCAAGGCGCCCGAGAGGAGTAGCGCCTCCACCTCGGCGAGCGACCGGCAGCGAGCGTAGAGCGGCGTCCAGCCCACCAGGCCGGAGCGGTGGCGCAACAGGTCCGCGAGCGGCAGCGCCGCCAGCCGGCGGTCTGTGCCACCGAGCACCTCGCCGATCCGCGTGCCGAGCGGCAGCTCGCCGGTGCGGTCGAGCGCCAAGGCGAGCGTGGCCACGAAGGGCTTGGTCAGCGAGCCATAGTCGAACCAGGTCGCCGCCTCC
>DATNKH010000223.1:0-10117 GCA_035603475.1 Thermoanaerobaculia bacterium | reverse complement strand
AGGGCCGCGTGGTCGACGCCTGCCTCGGAGGTCAGGACACCGTCGCCGAACAGCCGGCGCGCGGCTGCCGTGCCGGCGCCGCCCGGGCGATAGAGCTCGGCCACCAGGCGATCGGCGTCGATCACCTGGAAGCCGGCGTCGCGCAGCCAGCCGGCGACCGTCGACTTGCCGCTCGCCAGCCCGCCGGTGAGCCCGACGCGGAAGGCGGCGGCGGCTGGATCGGCCGCGGCGCTCCCGGCACTCACCGCGCTCACCGTGCCGGCACCGGGCTGGCGGCCGCGGCCTCCTGGCGCCGGCGCGCGGCGGCCAGGGTGTTCACCATCAGCATCGCCACGGTGAGCGGCCCGACGCCTCCCGGCACCGGCGTGATGGCGCCGGCGAGCGGCGCGACGCGGGTGAAGTCGACGTCTCCGACCAGGATCGAGCCCTTGGCCTCGAGCTGGCGCTGGCGGTCGGCATCGCCGGGGAAGAGGCGCTCGACCTCGGCAGGGTCGGTCAGGCGGTTGATCCCGACGTCGATGACGACCGCTCCCGGCCGGACGTGATCCGGGCCGATCACGGCCGCGCGGCCGATGGCGGCGACCAGGATGTCAGCCTCGCGGGTGACGGCGGCGAGGTCGGCGGTGCGGCTGTGGCAGATGGTCACCGTGCAGTGCTCGCGCAGCAGCAGGGCGGCCATCGGCTTGCCGACCGTGGCGCTACGCCCGACCACCACCGCGCGGCGGCCGACGAAGGGCACCTGGTGGCGGCGCAGCAGCTCGAGGATGCCGAAGGGGGTGGCCGGCACGAAGCCGGGCTCGTCGAGCCAGAGACGGCCGGCGTTGAGCGGATGGAAGCCGTCGACGTCCTTATCCGGCGAGACGCGGGCGATCACCCGCCGCTCGTCGATGCCGCGCGGCAGCGGCAGCTGCACCAGGATGCCGTCGACCTCGTCGTCGGCGTTGAGCTCGTCGACCAGGGCGATCAGCTCCGCCTCGGCGAGGGTCGCCGGGCGCCGCAGGGTGCGGCTGGCGATGCCCACCTCGGCGGAGGCCTTGATCTTGCTGCCGACGTAGACCTGCGAGGCCGGGTTGTCGCCCACCAGCACCGCCGCCAGGCCGGGCACACGTTTGCCGGCCGCCGTCAGCTCGCGCACGCCGGCCGCCACTTCGGCGCGGATGGCGGCGGCGGCGGCCTTGCCGTCGAGGATGTTCACGGATCGGACCTTCCTTTCGCGATGGGTGAGGTGGGCGAGATGGGTGAAGGGGGTGAGAGGGGTGAGCCGGGCGAGACGGGTGAGCTGAGCGAGACGGGTGAGCCGGGCAAGACGGGTGAGCTGGGCGAGACCGGCAAGGTGGACGACTCGGAGGACGTGGACGAGGCGGTCGAGACGGGTGCGACCGGGATGGCGCCGGTGTAGAGGCAGACGATGCCGGCGGCGAGGTCCTGCCAGGCGAGGTCCGCGAAGCCGGCGCCGGCCATGCGGTCGAGGAAGCCGCGGCGCTGCGGGAAGCCGAGGACCGAGCTCGGCAGGTAGTCGTACGCCGAGCTGCTGTCGGAGAGGCGCCGGCCGATCCACGGCAGGACGCGGCGGAAGTAGAACAGGTAGAGGGCGCGCAGCGGCGCCGCCCGGGGCACCGCGAACTCGAGCACGGCCAGGCGGCCGCCCGGCGCCAGGGCCGCCGCCAGCTCGCGCAGCGCGAGATCGAGGTCGGCGACGTTGCGGAGGCCGAAGGCCACCGTCGCCGCCGCGAAGCGCCCCGGCGGGAAGGGCAGGGCGAGGGCGTCGGCGGCCAGCGGCCGCGGCGGCCACGGCGGAGCGCCGGCGCCTGGCGGCCGCCGGCCGAGCGGGCGGGACCCGCGGCGGAACTTGGTCTGCGCGATGGCGAGCATCGGCAGGCAGAAGTCCGCGGCCGCCACCCGGGCGCCGCGCCGGCGCAGCGCAAGGGCCTGGTCGCCGGTGCCGGCGCAGAGATCCAGGACCAGCGCAGCCGGCGACCTCCCCGATCCGGACGGTCCGGGCGGCCCGAGTGGCCCGGGCGCCAGCTCGAGCGCCGCCGCGGCGGCACGGCTCCGCCACCACAGATCGAGGCCGGCCGACAGCAGGTGGTTCAGCAGGTCATAGCGCCGCGCCACTGCCGCGAACATGTCGCGGATGGCGCGCCCCGACTTGTCGAGCCCGGCGCCGGCCGCGCCGGTCGCCGGCGAGGCTCCCGGTGAGGCCGCCGTTGTGGATGGCGCGAGCGGCGAGTCGGAGGGCTTGGCGAACATCGCGCTTCAGTCTACCGAGAAAGGGTGCTGGGGTGCTCGCGGCCGAGAGCTGCCGCCGACCGGCCTGCCGGCCGCCCGGTGTCCTCGTTTCGGTGCCGTCAGCCTTGACAATCCAGGGTCCACCGCCTATCATTCGAGGTCCTTTGCGTCGCAGAGGCGGGGAAGGCTCGCCGTGGCGCTGGCTGCGATAGTCCGCGATGGGCTGCCGATGGACTGCCGCTTGACTGCAATGCTGCCGTCGGACCCGCTGCACAGGCTGCGTAGGGAATTGGGATGGAGACGTGATGAAGAGAACCTATAGCCCGAAGCTCGCCGAGATCGAGCACCACTGGCACGTGCTGGATGCCACGGGGGTGCCGCTGGGGCGGCTCTGCACGCTGGCGGCGCAGCTGCTCATCGGCAAGCACAAGCCGACCTATGCGCCGCACATCGACACCGGTGACTTCGTCATCGTGGTCAACGCCGAGAAGGCGGTCCTCACCGGCAAGAAGGAAGACGACAAGGTCTACTTCCGCCACTCCGGCTATCCCGGCGGCCTGAAGCGGGAGACGGCGGGGGAGCTGCGCAAGCGGCGTCCGACCCAGCTGGTCGAGCGCGCCGTGTGGGGGATGTTGCCGAAGAACAAGCTGGGTCGGCACCAGCTGCGCAAGCTGAAGGTATACGCCGGCGCGGAGCATCCGCACCAGGCGCAGCAGCCGAAGCCGATGAACGTACCAACCGCCGAAGGGCGCCGGGCCTAATGGCCGGTCCCGCGCGGACTCCTGAGGAGATGGCGTGAACCAAGTGCAGAATTACGGAACCGGCCGGCGCAAGACCGCCGCGGCGCGCGTCTTCCTGCGCCCGGGCACCGGCTCGTTGCAGGTCAACGGGCGCCCGCTGGATGACTACTTCCCGAATGAAGTGTTGAAGATGGTCATCAAGCAGCCGTTGCTGCTGACCGAGACGGCCGAGAAGTTCGACATCGTCGCCACCGTCGAGGGCGGCGGCAGCGCGGGGCAGGCCGGGGCCATCCGCCACGGCATCTCGCGCGCGCTGATGGAGTACAACTCCGAGCTGCGCGACCGGCTGAAGTCGGCGGGCCTGGTGACCCGCGACCCGCGGAAGAAGGAGCGCAAGAAGTACGGCCAGAAGGGGGCCCGCGCGCGCTTCCAGTTCAGCAAGCGTTGATCGCTCTTCGAGCATGCCCGACGCGGCGGCCTTGACGCGACGCCCTTGACGCCCATGACGCCATTGATTCGACCCGCGGCACTCTGTGCAGGCGCGAGCGCTGACGAAGGAGACCTGGCTTGGTAGAAGTCACCATGAAGGAGCTGTTGGAGGCCGGGGTTCACTTCGGCCACCAGACCCGGCGCTGGAACCCGAAGATGAAGCCTTACATCTTCGGCAAGCGGAACGGGATCTACATCATCGACCTGCAGAAGACCCTGAAGCTGTTCGAGCAGGTCGCGAACTTCGTGCGCGATCTCGCGGCGGCGGGCAAGCGCGTCCTGTTCGTCGGCACCAAGCGGCAGGCGCAGGAGGCGGTCGCCGAAGAGGCGAAGCGCTGCGGCGAGTTCTCGGTCACCAACCGCTGGCTGGGCGGCACGCTGACCAATTTCGTGACCCTGCGCACCTCGATCGAGCGCTTGAAGGACATCGAGGCGCGGCTGGGCGACGAGAACAGCCCGCTGACCAAGAAGGAGCGGCTGCGCCTCGAGCGCGAGCACGACCGGATGTCGAAGAACCTCGAGGGCATCCGCGACATGGACGAGCTGCCCGATGCGCTCTTCGTGGTCGACCCGAAGAAGGAATACATCGCCGTCGCCGAGGCCAACAAGCTCGGCATCCCGGTGATCGCGATGGTGGACACGAATTGCGACCCGGAGCTGATCGACTACATCATCCCGGGCAACGACGACGCCATCCGCGCCATCCGGCTCTTCGCGTCGCGCATCGCCGACGCCTACATCGAGGGTGCCGGCCAGCTCGAGGAGCACGCGATGGCGCGGCAGAAGGACGGCGGCGCCGGTGGACCGGGCGGCCGCGCGCCGGTGGCTGTGTTCGACAAGGACGCGGCGCCGCCTAGCGGCGCGGGCGGCGCGGGCGGTGCGAGCGGCGCCAGCAGCGCGGCCCCGGCCTGACCGGCGACAGGCAACCATATCGGGCGCCGGTCGCCGACGGGCGGCGGGGCGCGTTGCGAAGAGGTCAGTCGAACCCGCGTCGATCTGACCTTTTCTTTTGTCTGCGTGGTACGAGCAAAGGAGAGAGCGAGCATGGAAGTCACGGCGCAAATGGTCAAGCAACTGCGTGAGCGCACCGGCGCTCCGATGATGGATTGCAAGTCGGCGCTCACCGAAGCCCAGGGCGACATGGAGCAGGCGGTGGACCGCCTGCGCAAGAAGGGCCTGGCGGCGGCGGCCAAGAAGGCCGGCCGCATCACGGCGGAAGGCGCCGTCGGCTCCTACATTCACGGCGGCGGCAAGATCGGCGTGCTGGTCGAGGTCAACTGCGAGACCGACTTCGTGGCCCGCACCGACCCCTTCCAGGAGCTGGTGCGCGACGTCGCCATGCACATCGCGGCGGCCGACCCGCGTTTCATCCATCGCGACGAGGTCACCCCCGAGGTGCTCGAGCGCGAGCGCGCCATCTTCCGCGAGCAGGCGGCCGCCTCGGGCAAGCCGCCGGCGGTGATCGAGCGCATCGTCACGGGCAAGCTCGAGAAGTACTACTCGGAGTTCGTGCTGCTCGAGCAGCCGTTCGTCAAGAACCCCGATCATTCGGTGGGCCAGATGATCGCCGAGCGCATCGGCCGCATCGGCGAGAACATCCAGGTGCGCCGCTTCGCCCGCTTCAAGCTCGGCGAGGGGATCGAGAAGCGCCAGGAAGACTTCGCCGGCGAAGTGGCCCGGGCGGGCAAGTGAGCCAGCCGGACGGGCGGCCGTGCTACGGCCGCATGCTGCTGAAGCTCTCCGGCGAGGCGCTGATGGGGCCGCAGCCGTTCGGCATCCACGAGCCGGTGGTGGCGGCGATCGCCGACCAGCTGGGCGAGATCCACGCCCTCGGGGTGGAGACCGCGGTGGTGGTCGGCGGCGGTAATATCATCCGCGGACTGGCCGCCAGCCACCGCGGCATCGATCGGGTGACCGGCGACTACATGGGGATGCTGGCGACGGTGATCAACGCCCTGGCGCTGCAGGACGCGCTCGAGAAGCGCGAGGTGGCGACCCGCGTGCAGACCGCGATCGACATCCGCGAGGTGGCCGAGCCGTTCATCCGCCGCCGCGCGATCCGGCACCTCGAGAAGGGGCGGGTGGTGATCTTCGCCGCCGGCACCGGCAATCCCTTCTTCACGACGGACAGCGCCGCGGCACTGCGCGCCAACGAGATCCGCGCCGAGATCCTGCTCAAGGCGACGAAGGTGGATGGCCTGTACTCGGCCGATCCGGAGGTCGACCATGACGCCGTGCTGCTGCGCGAGGTCACCTACCAGGAGGTGCTGGAGAAGGACCTGAAGGTCATGGACACGGCGGCGATCAGCCTGTGCCGCGACAACGGCATCCCCATCGCCATCTTCAACTTGATGACCCCCGGCAACATCCGCCGGGTGGTCTGCGGCGAGCAGGTCGGCTCCATCGTGCGGGCCTGACCGGCTGTCAGGAGGCGGTATGAAGGAGGTCAACCAAGAGGTCGAGCGGCACATGAAGCAAGCGTTGGAACATTTCCATAATGACCTCAAGCACCTGCGCACCGGCCGCGCCTCGTTGGCGCTGCTGGAAGGGGTGACGGTCGATTACTACGGCAGCCAGGTGCCGCTGAACCAGGTCGCCAACCTGTCGGTGGCGGACGCGACGCTGATCACCGCCCAGCCGTACGATCCCAGCCAGAGCGCCGCCATCGAACGGGCGATCATGAAGGCCGAGCTGGGCTTGAATCCGTCGAGCGACGGCAAGATCATCCGCATCCCGGTGCCGCAGCTCACCGAGGAGCGGCGCAGGGAGATCGTCAAGAAGGGGCACGACATGGCGGAGCACGCGCGCAACGCGGTGCGCCTGGCGCGGCGCGAGGGCAACGACAAGCTCAAGAAGATGGAGAAGGACAAGCTGATCAGCCAGGACGACGAGCGCCGCGGTTTCGACGAGATCCAGAAGCTCCACGACCGCTACATCCACGAGATCGCCACCGCCCTGGAGCACAAAGAGCAGCAGATCCTGGAGCACTGAGGCCGGGGAGGCCTCCAGGAACGCGGTCCCGGCCATGGTCCTCTACGGCTACCATCCGGTCCGCGAGGCGCTGCGGCACCGGCCGCACCAGGTCGCCAGGGTCCTGGTCAGCGCCGCGCGGAAGGGTCGCCGCAGGGAGGAAATCGAAGATCTCTGCCGGCGGCATCGCGTAGAGATTGCCGTGGTCACCGACAAGGCGCTGGCGGCGGTGGCCGGACCCGCCCACAACGGCATGGCCGCCGAGATGCGGCTGGAGGAGGCGGGCGGCGCGGCGGCTGCAGTAGCTGGCGCGGCAGCCGCGCCGGCTGCGGCTCCGGAGCTAGGCGGTGCCCCCGATCCCGACCTGGTGGTCCTGCTCGAAGACGTCCAGGACCCGCGCAACCTGGGTGCCGTGCTGCGGGTCTGCGAGGGAGCCGGAGTGGGTCAGGTCCTGATCCGCGACCGCGGCTCGGCGCCGATCACCCCGGCAGTCGCCAAGACCGCCGCCGGCGCGAGCGAGTGGCTCCCGATCGAGCGCATCACCAACTCCGCCGCGACCCTGGAAGCCCTGAAGAAGAGCGGTTTCTGGGCCTACGGCTCCGACCCCGGCGGCGAGCCCCCCTGGCGCCTCGACCTCACCGGCAAGGTGGTCCTCTGCTTCGGCGGCGAGGAGAAGGGCCTCAGGCATCGCACCCGCACCCTCTGCGACGCCACGATAGGGTTGCCGATGAGGGGGCGGCTCGCCTCCCTCAATATCGCCACCGCAGCGGCCGCCATCCTCTACGAGGCCCTGCGCCAGCGCTTGCAGGGCTCCGGGGGCAGGGGCTAGACTGAAAGGCCGTTCCAGCGCTTGGCGGGCACCGGGCTTGCTCGCCTGCAACGCGCTCCCGCTTCAGGCCGCCGGGTCGCACTCCGGCGCCACCGCCTCCGCCGGCATAGCTCAGGGGTAGAGCTACGGTCTTGTAAACCGTAGGTCCCCGGTTCAAATCCGGGTGCCGGCTCCATACTCCCACCTAGCAGTATTTGAGTGTTGCCGTGCGAGTGCGATAGACTCAAATCCCAAGCCCCGCGAGAGGCCAGCGGATGCCAGACGACTTCGACGTCTTCTTGAGCCACAACAGCCAGGACAAGCCGCAGGTCGAGGAGAGCGGAGAGCGGCTCCGTGCCAGAGGGTTGCACGTCTGGCTGGAGAAGTGGGAGCTGGTCTTGCTTCCCGGATGATCAAGGAGAGTTGTACCGGTAGAGCCGCTCGTCGAGCCGGCGAAGCTCCGAGGCGGGCCCGAAGGCACGATCCTTCAATCGAGCAAGCGCTCGCCCAACGACGAGGACAACCCAATGAACCGTCAACGCAAGTCACCCGGCGCGCGGAGCACAATGCTGACGCTGGCCTTCACTGCCTTGCTCCTGCAGGCTCCCTGCGCCCTCGCCGATTCCTTTTGCGGCCCCCGCCTCATGGCCGACCTCAACGGTGACGGCAAAGCCGATATCGTTTCGTTCGGCGATGAAGGTGTCTGGACCTCGCTCGCTATCGGGAACGGCAACTTCGCCCCCGCCAGGCTCGTGCTTCGCAACTTCGGCCGCGCTCAGGGCTGGGACCCGGCCAAACACGTTCGCCTCATGGCCGACCTCAATGGCGATGGGAAGGCCGACATCGTGGCGTTCGGCGACGCCGGCGTCTGGACTGCTCTCTCAACGGGCGATGGCCGCTTCGCGACCGAGCAACTTGTGCTGGCCAACTTCGGCACTGCCCAGGGATGGACTCCCGCCAAACATGTCCGCCTCATGGCCGACATTAACGGCGACGGTAAGGCCGACATCGTGGCGTTCGGCGACGCGGGTGTCTGGACCGCCCTGTCCGCAGGCAACGGAGCCTTCGCCCCCGAGCAGTTGGTGCTCCAGAACTTCGGCGTTGCTCAGGAATGGACGCCCGCCAAACATGTCCGCCTGATGGCCGACATCAACGGCGATGGCAAAGCCGACATCGTCGCGTTCGGCGACGCCGGTGTCTGGACCGCCCTGGCAGCAGGCAATGGAACCTTCGCCCCCGAGCAGTTCGTCCTCGCGAACTTCGGCGTCGATCAGGGCTGGGACCCCGCCAGACATGTCCGCCTGATGGCCGACATCAACGGCGACGGGAAAGCCGACATCGTCGCGTTCGGCGGCGCCGGTGTGTGGACTGCCTTATCGGCTGGCAACGGCCGCTTCGCAGCCGAACAATTCGTACTGGCCAATTTCGGCGTCGATCAGGGCTGGGACCCCGCCAAACATGTTCGCACCCTGGCCGACATCAGCGGCGACGGGAAAGCCGACATCGTCGCGTTCGGCGGCGCCGGTGTGTGGACTGCCTTGTCAGCCGGTAACGGAGCCTTCGCAGCCGAACAACTCGTACTGGCCGATTTCGGCGTCGATCAGGGCTGGGACCCTGCCAAACACGTTCGCGCCCTGGCCGACATCAATGGCGACGGCAAGGCCGACATCGTCGCCTTCGGCGCGGCCGGCGTCTGGACCGCCGCATCGCCAGGCACGGGCGGTTTCCCAACCCGCAACTTCGTGCTGGCCGATTTCATCTGCGGCGGCAACTACATCCCCGCCACCGAAGCTTTCGATCACTCGCCCGTCTGCAGCGCCTCCGATCTCTCGAACGACCACGATCTGGCGCGCGCCAATCCCGAATGGAAAGCCGTGAATGGACTCACCATCGACCCGAAAAATCCCGTTCTCCACGACAAACCCACCATCCTCGAAGGGTTCGTCTCCCCTCAGCCCGCGAATCAAAAATCCGACGACCAGTCCACCTCGGAGGTCTCAGAAGAGGACCTTCCCTGGAACCACTTCACCCACGATTTCACCATCAAAGTCGTCCCGGACCCGCGTTACGAGCACCTCCTCTCTTCCTGGACCAGGTTTCCGGGAGCCACCTTCAAGAATGTCGACTCGGCCACCTGCGCCAACCTCGGCGGAGCTCTGAACGGTTCCGATTGCGTGGTGCCCCCGGAGCAATGCCCGAACGGGTCTCTCGATCCCGTCTGCCACCACACCGACATGGAGGTCGAGTGGGATAACTCCAGTCTCATGGATGAAAATGAAGGCTTCCAGCGCATCTGGGGCGCCGTGCCCGAGTTCGTGTGGGCCGCTGTGGGCGACCGCGTCCAGGTCACCGGCCGCTGGATCTTCGATTGCGGGCACCCCGGCGTGCCCGCCGCCGCGGCCGCCAAAGACTGGGTCAAATACTCAACCGAGATCCACCCGCCGCGCGCTCAGGTCACCTTCCGGCTCAACCACCCGGCGCTCGATTCTTTTCCACAACCTCGCGTCTCCGCGCCAAACTTCCCGGCACCGCAAAGTTATCTGCCCGTTACCGGAACGCCGGTCGCCCTGCCGCCCAGCATCCCGAACACTGGCCCTACCAACGTGCCCCTCACTGAAGCCGACGTCTTCATCACCGGCAACGGTGGCGGCGCGAACGACCTCTGCATGATTCTCGCCACCAGCGGTAACGACTGCGTCTTCGGGCATACTACGCCCGTCATCGCCGTCAACGACCGCAACTACGTTTTTGACATCTATCCACCCGGCACCGATTACCTGCGCCAGACAGACAACGGCAACTTCACCATCACGCCGCCTGTGCCGGACGCCTCGCTCCAGTGGCGCACGGTCGACCATTCGAGCGAGCTCCCCGCCCACAC
>DATNKH010000222.1:0-2337 GCA_035603475.1 Thermoanaerobaculia bacterium | reverse complement strand
TGAGGCGCGCCGGTCGACCTGGTCTGGCCGTGGCTGTGGCTGCCGGTGGTGCCTGGGCCGGTGCTCGAGAGGCCTCCGGTGCCGGTGGTGTGATAGCGCCCGGTCCCGGTCGTGGCGCTCGAGGCGCCCGTGCTGCCCGTGGTGCGACGGTGCCCGCCGCCGCCGCTGGTGCTCGAGGTCCCCGCGGTGCCCGTGGTGCCCGTGGTGCGACGATAGTGGCCGGTCCCGGTGGTGGTGCTCGAGGTGCCCGTGGTCCCTGTCGTGCGATGACGCCCGGTCCCGGTGGTCGCGCTCATGGTACCCGTCGTACCCGTCGTGCGGTGACGCCCGGAGCCGGTGGTCGTGCTCGAGATGCCCGTCGTGCCGGTGGTGCGATTGCGCCCCCCGGCGGCGAAGGACCTCGGCTGGGTGCTGGCCGTGCCGGTACCCGTGGTGCCGCGACCGCCCGCCTGCATCTGGCCCGCGCCGATGGTGCTGCGGCCCAGGGGGTTGCTCGCCGAGCGGTTGGTGAAGGACTCGGCCTTGGTCACCCGCGCCGCCCTGGCGATCACCGGTGGCTGGTAGAGGCCGACCTGGTTCGCCGTGCTGACGCGCGGCACCGGGCGCCCGGTGACCTGCTGGATGCGCTGCACGCTGACGCCGTTGTTGACGACCCGGTTGTTGACGACGGTGTAGTTGGTGATGTTGGTGGTGTTCTTGATGATCGTCACGTTCCGCTCGGGGGCGACGATGACCGTGGCGAGGCGCGGTTCCAGGATGGCGCGTTCGCTCACGAAGGAGTAGTACGCGGGAGCGATGGCCACGTTCAGATCGACGCCGCCGAAGACCACGCCGACGCCGAAGCTGAAGCCGACCGCCGGCGGCAGCGCCGCCCAGCCGACGTAGCCGCCGCCGTTCCGCCAGGCCACCCACGCCGGCGCCCAGACCGTTCCCGGCACCCAGCCCCAGCCGCCGTCGGCGTAGAACCAGCGGCCGTAGTGGAACGGCGCCCAGCCCCAGGACTCGTCGGCGACCCAGGCCCAGCCCTGGTCGGTGTAGACCCAGTGCCCGGTGGTATAGGGCCGCCACCCTGCGGCGACGTAGGGCACCCAGACCTGGCCGTAGCCGACGCGATCCACCCAGCGGCCGTACGGCGAGAGCTGCTGATGGAAGTAGCTGATGCTCGCCGTCCCGGGATCGCCAGTGTCGGTATCGGCAGCCGGCGGGCAGGGGCACGGGCAATCGGACGACTGGGAGCGGGCCGCGCCGGTCACGAGACCGGCAGAGACCAGCAGCAAGGCGACGATTCTCATGGTTCTCATAGCGGTGCCCCCAATGTCGAAGGAGTGCAGAGCTGCGCGGCCTAAGCAGACCGGACCGAGCCGCCAAAGTCAAGAGGGCAGCGGCTGCCATTCGGGCGGGTAGAGCACCTGCTCGAGCACCAGGCCGTGGGCCGGGGCGGTCGCTCCCGCCGCGCCTCGCGCCGCCCCACCGAGGAGCGCCGCGACATCCTCGGGCGGCCGCCGCCCGAGCCCCACCTCGAGCAGCGTGCCGACCATCGCCCGCACCATGCCGCGCAGGAAGCCGTCTCCCACCACCCGGAAGCGGAGCTCGGCGCCGGCCTCTCGGGCGGCGCCGGCCTCTCGGGCGGGGCCGACCTCGCCGGCCTCGCCAACCTCCTCGATGGCGGCCGAGGCGACGGTGCGGTACGGCTGGGTGTGGGAGCCGCCGGCCAGGGCGAAGGCCGAGAAATCGTGGCGGCCGACGAGGGCCGACGCCGCCGCCGCCATCGCCGCCGCATCGATGCGCGCCGGCACCTGCAGGACGTAGGGGGCATCGAGCGGCGACACCACCGCGGCGCGGCTCAGCCGGTAGCAGTACTCCTTGCCGCGGGCCGCGCGGCGGGCGTGAAAGCCGGCCGCCATGCGGTCGGCGGCGAGCACGCGGACGTCGTCCGGCAGCAGGTGGTTGGTGCCGTGCACCAGGCCGCGCAAGGGCCAATCCGCCACGGCAGCCGCCGGCTCGAGGTGAGCCGCCTGGCCGCGGGCATGCACACCGGCGTCGGTGCGGCTGGCCCCCACCGCCCGCACCGGCGACCCCAGCAGCCGCCCCAGCGCCTCCTCGAGCACCTCCTGCACCGCCAGCGCGTTGTCCTGGCGCTGCCACCCGGCATAGGCGGCGCCGCGGTAGGACACGATCAGACGGACGACCATCGTCGCCCCGTCGCCAGCAGGATCCAGAACGGTACCCAGATCGCGGCGAAGACCCACGGCATCAGCGGCACGCCGCCGCGTTGCGCGAGGTAGCTCAACAGGATGAGCGCCGAGAGCGCTCGCCAGGCGGTGTGCCGGTACAGGG
>DATNKH010000221.1:0-6084 GCA_035603475.1 Thermoanaerobaculia bacterium | reverse complement strand
GCTCGGGGTGGCGCCGACGGCGCTGTGGTAGCCTTCTTCCCGAGGCCGCGGGACGGATGCACCGGTCGCGCCGCCCACTCGGTCCCGCCTTGAAGATCGCCGCCGTCGGGAGGGCGCTCCCGCCCCATTACTACGATCAGGATGCGCTGCTTCTGGGCTTGCGGCATCGCTGGTCGGATCGCCTGTTCAACCCCGAGCGCCTCGAGCGCCTGCATCGCCATGCGCTGGTCGGCGGCCGCCACTTGGCGTTGCCGATCGACGACTACGCCGGCCTCACCACCTGGGGCAAGGCCAACGACGCCTGGATCCGCGTGGCCCAGGAGGTCGGCGCCGCCGCCGTCACCGATGCCCTGGCCCGTGCGGGCCTGCCCGCCGCCGCGGTGGACGCCCTCATCTTCGTCACCGTCACCGGCGTCGCCACCCCCTCGATCGACGCCCGCCTGGTCAACCGGCTGGCCCTGCCGCCGCGCGTCAAGCGCATGCCGATCTTCGGCCTGGGCTGCGTCGCCGGCGCCGCCGGCATCGCGCGTGCGGCCGACTACGTGCGGGCCTATCCGGACGAGGTCGCGGTGCTGCTCTCGGTGGAGCTCTGCTCGCTGACCCTGCAACCGCAGGATCTCTCGATTCCCAATCTCATCGCCACCGGCCTCTTCGGCGACGGCGCCGCGGCGGTGGTGGTGGTCGGCGAGCGCCGTCCCGCCGCCGGCCCGCGCATCGTCGCCAGCCGCTCGGTGTTCTACCCGGACTCCGAGCGGGTGATGGGCTGGGACATCTCGGAGGCAGGGTTCCGCATCGTGCTCTCGGCCGACGTGCCGCAGGTGGTCCGCGACCATCTGTGCCGCGACGTCGACGACTTCCTCGCCGCGCACGGCCTCGACCGTTCCGACATCGCCTCCTGGGTCTGCCATCCCGGCGGCCCGAAGGTGCTCGAGGCGATGGAGGAGGCGCTCGAGCTGCCGCCCGAGGCGCTGGCGGTGACCTGGAAGAGCCTGCGCGAGGTGGGCAACCTCTCCTCGACCTCGGTGCTGCTGGTGCTCGGCGACACCCTCGAGAGCCGCCGCCCGCCGCCGGACAGCTGGGGCCTGCTGCTCGCCATGGGTCCGGGGTTCTGCTCGGAGCTGGTCCTGCTGCGCTGGTGAGGGCCGGGCTGATGACCTTCCTCGGCGCCGACAGCCGCGTCCTCTACACCCTGCTGATTGCCGGCGTGGCGGCGCAGCGGCTCGTCGAGCTGCGCCTGGCGCGGCGCCACCAGCGGGCGCTCGAGGCGCGCGGCGCCGTCGAGGTGGCGCCGCGCCACTACCGGGCGATGGTGCTCCTGCACGGCACCTTCCTGGTGGCCTGCCCGCTCGAGGTCTGGTGGCTGCGGCGGCCATTCCTGCCGGCGCTGGCGGCGGCGATGGCGGCGCTGCTGGTGGCGGCGCAAGCGCTGCGCTACTGGGCCATCGCGACCCTCGGCGAGCGCTGGACGACGCGCATCGTCTGCCTGCCCGGCGTGCCGCCGGTGAGCGCCGGCCCCTACCGGTTCCTCCGGCACCCCAACTACCTGGCGGTGGTGGCGGAGATGGCGGCGCTGCCGCTGCTGCACGGCGCTTGGCTCACCGCGGCGGTCTTCTCGGCCGCCAATGCGGCGGTGCTGACGGTGCGCATCCGCGCCGAGGAGTCGGCGCTGGCCCGCTACTCGGGCGTTGCGCCGCGGGCGGTCGAGGGTTAGAACGGAAAGCCTCGGCATGGGCACTGACATCTTGAACGGCATCGCCGAAGTGGCGCGGGAGCATCTCGGCTGGGAAGGCCCGCTCACCGGCGACATGCGCCTGATCGAGGACCTCCGGCTCGATTCCGTCCGCCTGCTCACCCTGGCGGCCGAGGTGGAGAACCGCTTCCGCGTGGTGCTGAGCGAGACCGACGAAGCGGCCATCGTGACCGTCGGCGACCTGGTCGAGACAGTGCGGAGGAAGCTTGCCTGAGACCGTCAACGACTACCTGCTGCGCGCCGGCCGGCTCCCGGACGGCGGCCTGCGCTTCGTCGACCGCGGCGAGCAGGCGACCTGGGTGGGCTGGGGCGAAGTGCGCGAGCGTGCGCTCGCCGTCGCCGCGGGCCTGCTCGCCGCGGGCGCCGCCAAGGGCGATCGCGTCGCCCTGGTCTTTCCCACCGGCGTCGAGTTCTTCGCGGCCTTCTTCGGCGCCCTGCTGGCGGGCGCGGTGCCGGTGCCGCTCTACCCGCCGGTCCGCCTCGGCCGGCTGCAGGAGTACGTGAGCCGCACGACCCGTATGCTCGCGGCCTGCGATGCGCTCGTCGTGCTCGCCGACGCGCGGGTCAAGCGCTTTCTCGGCGAGGCGGTGGCGGCGGCGCGGCCGCGGCTCGGCTGCCGGACCCTGGCCGATCTGCCCGCCGGCACCCCGGCGGAGGTCGTGGACGTCGCGGCTGCCGCGGGAGGGGGGCCACGGCCCGACGAGCTGGCGCTGATCCAGTTCTCCTCGGGCACCACGGTGGCGCCGAAGGCGGTGGCGCTCAGCCATCGCGCCGTGGTCGCTCAGACCGAGATCCTGAGCGGTTGCTGGTCCGACCGCGAGGGAGTCCGGCACAGCTGTGCCAGCTGGCTGCCGCTCTACCACGACATGGGGCTGATCGGCTGCGTCTTCCCGGCGCTGGCCCGCGACGCGACCCTGACCTTGCTGCCGCCGGAGCTGTTCGTGGCGCGGCCGGCCCTCTGGCTCCGCGCCATCGGCCGCTACGGCGCGACGATCTCCCCGGCGCCGAACTTCGGCTACAGCCTCTGCCTGACCCGCGTCGCCGACGCCGAGATGGAAGGAGTCGACCTGTCCTGCTGGCGCGCGGCCCTGAACGGCGCCGAGCCCGTCGCCCCCGGGGTGCTGCGGGCCTTCGCCCGGCGCTTTGCCCGCTGGGGCCTCTCGCCGGCCGCCCTGACGCCGGTCTACGGCCTCTCCGAGGCCGCCCTGGCCGTCACCTTCTCCGCCCTCGACCGGCCCTGCCGCAGCGGCTGGTACGACCGCGAGGCGCTGGCCGAGGAGCGGGTGGCGCGGCGGGTGAGCCCCGGCGCCCTGGGCGCCAACCTCGCCGAGCGTGCGCAGGAGATCGTGTCGGTCGGCCGGCCGCTGCCCGGGTTCCAGCTGTCGGTGCGCGACCCGCTGGGGCGCGAGCTGCCGCCCGGGCGGGTGGGGCGGCTGTGGGTCAGCGGACCGTCGCTGATGCAGGGCTACCTCGGCGATCCCGAGGGCACGGCCCGCAGCCTGCGCGCCGGCTGGCTCGACACCGGCGACCTCGGTTTCCTCGACGACGGCGAGCTCCATCTCACCGGCCGTGCCAAGGACCTGATCATCCTGCGCGGCCGCAATCACTCTCCCGCCGAGATCGAGCAGGCGGTCGACACGCTGCCGGGAGCGCGCGCCGGCTGCGCGGTGGCGGTGAGCTGGCTGCCCGAGGGCGCCTCGGGCGAGGTGCTGGCGCTGTTCGTCGAGCGCTCGCGCCACGCGACGCCGGCCGAGCTGGCGGCGCTGCCGGACGCCTGCCGCGAGGCGGTGCTGGCCGCGACCGGCCTGGCGCTCGACCGCCTCGAGGTCCTGGCGCCGGGAACTCTGCCGCGCACCTCGTCCGGCAAGCTGCAGCGCTCCGAGACGCTGCGCCTCCACCTCGCGGGCAAGCTGACGCCGCCGGCCCCCGTCACCCCGCTGCGGCTGGCGCGGGCGGCCGCCCGCTCCGGGCTGGGATACGCGCGCTGGCGCCTGGCGCGCCGCCGCGAGGGGCTGACCTGATGGGGACCTGCGGCTCCCGGCACGACTCCCGGCACACCCAACGGCCATGGCGGACGCGACCGACCTGCTGGTGATCGGCGGCGGCCCCGCCGGGTTGGCCACCGCCATCGCGGCGCGGCTCGCCGGAATGTCGGCACGAGTCGTCGAGCGCTCCCGGCCACCCATCGACAAGGCCTGCGGCGAGGGGCTGATGCCCGACGCCGTGGCGCGGCTGGGCGAGCTCGGCGTCGCGCTCGCGCCCGGCGAAGGCTGGCGCTTTCGCGGCATCCGCTACCTCGACGGCGAGACGGTCGCCGAGGGAATTTTCCCGCGCGCCGGCGGCCTCGGCGTGCGGCGCCTCCACCTGCACCAGGCGCTGGCACGGCGTGCCGCCGAGCTGGGAGTCGACCTCTGCTGGGGAGTGACCGTCCACGGCCTGGCGCCGGCGGAACCGGTACCAGGATCGCCAGGAGCGCGACGGCCGGGAGCCGCGGCGCCGCCGGCTCCCGCGCCGCCGGCTCCCGCGGCGGCCGCGAAGCTGTTCACCACCGGCGCCTACACCGACCGCGCGGGCCTCGAGCTCGCCGCCGCGCGCTGGGTGATCGGCGCCGACGGCCTGCGGTCGCGGGTGCGGCGGTGGGCCGGCCTCGAAGGTCCGCCCGCACGGCGCCGCCGCTTCGGCGTTCGCCGGCACTTCGCCTGCCGCCCGTGGAGCGACCTGGTGGAGGTCCACTGGGGTCCGGGCTGCGAGGCCTACGTGACGCCGGTCGGTCCGGACGAGGTCGGGGTGGCGATGCTGTGGAGCGACCGCAAGGCGCGCTTCGACGACCTGCTGGCGCACTTCCCGGCGCTGGCGGCGCGTCTCGACGGCGCACCCGCCGCGTCGCGCGACCGCGGCGCCGGGCCGCTGCTGCAACGGCCGCGGGGCGTCTGCCGCGGCAACGTCGCGCTGGTCGGCGATGCCTCGGGCTACGTCGACGCCATCACCGGCGAAGGCCTGGCGGTGGCGCTGCACCAGTCGGCGGCGCTGATCGATGCGCTGGCGGCCGGCGACCTGGCCCGCTATGCCGCCCGCCACCGCCGGATCGGCCGCCTGCCGGACAACATGACGGCCCTGCTGCTGGCCGTCGAGCGCCGGCCCTGGCTGCGCCACCGCATGGTGCGGGCGCTCGCCGCGGAGCCGGCGCTGTTCTCGCGCCTGCTCGGCATCCACGCCCGCGCCCTGCCGCCGGCACGCCTGGGCATCGACGGCGCCCTGCGGCTGGTCTATCGTCTGGTCACGGCGTGAGGCGACAGGGAGGTCGGTCGATGGCGGAGCGTTCGCTGCTGATGATCCCGGGGCCGGTCGAGGTCTCGCCTGGCGTGCTCGCGGCGTTCTCCTCGCCGCCACCCGGCCATACCGCGCCGGCGCTGATCGCGGCTTTCGGCGAAGCGCTCGAGAGCATGCGGCGGGTGTGGCTGGCGGAGCCGTCGAGCCAGCCTTTCGTGGTGGGCGGCGGCGGCACGGCGGCGATGGACATGGCGGTCGCCAACCTGGTCTCGCCGGGCGACCGGGTGGTGGTGGTCAAGACCGGCTACTTCTCCGACCGGATGGCCGAGATGCTGCGCCGCCAGGGTGCCGCGACGCTCGAGATCGGCGCCGAGCCGGGCAACGCCGCGTCCCCCGAGGAGGTGCAAGAGGCGCTGGCCGCCGAGCGCGCCGCGGGCGCCCCGCCCTGCCGCGCGCTGTTCGCCACCCACGTCGACACCTCGACGGGCGTGAGGATCGATCCCGAACCGCTGGCCCACCTGGCGCGTGAGCACGGCATGACCGCGGTCTTCGACGGCGTCTGCGCCGCCGCCGGCGAGCGCTTCGACATGGCCGCGTGGGACGCCGACGTCTATCTCACCGCCTCGCAGAAGGCGCTGGGGCTGCCGCCGGGGCTGGCGCTGATGGTGGTGAGCCGGCGGGCGCTGGCGGCGCGTGCCGCCCGCAGCGGAACCCCGCCACCCATGTACCTGGACTGGGAAGTCTGGCAGCCGGTGATGCGCGCCTACGAAGAGCGCCGCGCCGCCTACTTCTCGACGCCGCCGACCAACCTGGTGCTGGCGCTGGCCGCCGGGCTCGCCGAGATCGAGAGCGAGGGAGCCGCGGCGCGAATCGCCAGCCACGCCCGCGCCGCCGCCGCCCTGCGCGCCGCCTGGCGGGCCCTGGGCCTGCGCCTGCTGCCGGCCCGCGAGGACCTCGCCGCCGACACCCTGTCCGCCCTGCTGCTGCCCACGGCCACGACAGAAGCGCGGTCGCAGGCGCCGGAGCGGCCCGGCGGTGCGGCGATCGCCGGCGGGGGCGCCGAG
>DATNKH010000220.1:0-2337 GCA_035603475.1 Thermoanaerobaculia bacterium | reverse complement strand
CTCGAGCGTTACCCGGAAGCGCAGAAACGCGCAGCAGCGGCTCTCGAGCCGCACCAGCTCGAGCACCTCGGCGACCGTCTCCTCGTCGCCCGGGAAGCGCAGCTCGTAACCGTCCCCGCCCGCCAGCGGCCGCGCCTCGTCCAGCCGTTCCCGCACCCGGCGCAGCAGCCCCACGCGCCGCTCCCGCAGCTCGGGCGTGCTCAACGTACAGACGATCGGCAGCTCCGCCATCGGCCTCCTCCTCCTCACGACTCCGATCCCGGCTCCCGCCCCGCCGCCGGCGTACGCGGCCGGCGTCCCGCATCGCCACATCATCCCACACCGCCACGGCGCAGGCCGGCGTGCCCGCCCCCCGTCGGCAGTGGGTCAGCTCGCGAGGAAGCGGACCCACTGCTGCCTCCCCCGGGCCGCCCGCCCCGGCGCCACGCCGCCGGTTATCATGCCCTGGTGCCCGAGCTTCCCGACGTGACCCTCTATGTCGAGCGCCTGGCGCCGCTGGTCGTCGGCGAGACCCTGCAGGGGGTGCGGCTGGCGAGCCCGTTCCTGCTGCGCTCGGTCGAGCCGCCCCTGGCCGCCGAGCTGCTGCCGGGGGACGTCGCCGGGACGGGGGGTTAGTGGGCACTAAGGGGCGGGCGGCGCGATGCGCGCCGCGAGCTCGAGCTGCAGCAGGCGCATGAAGTCCTGGGCGTTGGTGATCACGCCGAAGGCCTGGTGGGTGCCGCGGTCCTTCAGCTTGTGCACCACGAACTCGGTCTGGTCGACGCAGATGGTGGTGATCTCGGCCAGCGAGCCGTCGGCGCGGACGTAGTAGGTGGGCAGCATGTTGCCGGCGGCGATGGCGTGGAGGGCGGTCGCCACCATCACCACCATGGTGGCCCGCACGGTCAGCTCGCGCATGGCGCCCTGGGCGTCGAGGGCCGAGACGATGGCCTCGGGCAGCGGGCCGTCGTCGCGGATCGAGCCGGCGAGCACGTAGGGCGTGCCGGCCGCGGTCAGGGCGTGCATGATGCCGCTGCGCAGGCGCCCGGAGTCGATCAGCGCCGCGATCGAGCCGGCCTTCTTCACCTCGTTGATGGCGCGCATGTGGGTGCTGTGGCCGCCGGCGGTGCCCGAGCCGTCGGCCATCATGCCGAGCGTGGTGCCGAAGAGCGCGGCCTCGACGTCGTGGACGCCGACCGCGTTGCCGGTGATGACGCCGTGGCAGAAGCCGTGGTGGATCAGCCATTCCATGGCGACGCGGCCGCGGGCGTGCACCAGGGCCGGGCCGATGATCCAGAGGATGAAGCCGCCGTCGCCGCGGTGGCGGATGAACTCGCGGAAGATGGCGTCGTAGTTGACCGGCTTCTCGCGGCTGACCTCGGAGGCCATGAACGAGAACGCCTCCGGCAGGCGGGTGTCGTCCACCTCCTCGACGAAGCCGCGGTCCCACACCAGCACCCCCTCGGAGCCGTCCTCGGCGCTGGCGGTGGCCACCAGGTCGCCCCGGCGCACGAGGCGGAACTCCTTGACCTCGAGGCGCGCGGCCGCCGGGTCCCAGACCAGGTGCGAGTCCATGCGCGGACGTTCGGGCATCCGCCAGGCGCCGGCGATCTTGACGTAGGTCGGATGATTCGTGGTCGACATGAAGCCGTCCGGCAGCACGGTGTCGGCCGGCGCCGGCGCGAAGCGGCACTCGGGGGCCGCGGCAAGGCGCGGCGCGGAGAAGTCGGGTGGGCGGTACATGGGTTCTCCCTGGGGCTCGAGGCGCCCTGGCCGGGTCGGAGACTAGCCAACCGCGGCCGGGTGGGCAAGGGCTGTCTTGGCGGGGTTGGCGGGGACGAGAGCCGGCAAGCTCCAGGATGTCGAGGACGTCGGCGACGGCATCAAGGTGGTGATCGTGCTCGATCCCTTCGGCAATCGCTTCGGCCTCATCTACAATCCGCACTTCGGCAAGTAGCGCAGCGGCCGCGGCGGCGGGTCTGCCGGCGGCCGGTGGCGGCCGGTCCGTCGGCGATGCTGTTCTTCGACCTCGTCAACACCTCGCGCCGCGTCGCCGCGACCCGCTCGCGGACGGAGAAGATCGGCGCGCTGGCGGAGCTGCTGCGGCGGCTGGCGCCGGAGGAGATCGCGGCCGCCGCCGCGTTCCTCTCCGGCCAGCCGCGGCAGGGGCGGATCGGGCTGGGGCCGGCGGCGGTGCGCGCCGCGATGGCCGCGGCGGCTGCCGCCGCGGCTCCGGCCCTGACCCTCGGCGAGGTCGACGCGGCCTTCGAGGGCATCGCCGCCGCGAGCGGTCCCGGCTCGACCGGCGAACGCGCGCGGCGGCTGGGGGCGCTGCTCGGCGCGGCGACGCGCGAGGAG
>DATNKH010000219.1:0-7314 GCA_035603475.1 Thermoanaerobaculia bacterium | reverse complement strand
GGGAACGAGCCCGGCGCGGCGGTGGCGCTGGCTGCCCACTATGACTCGGTCGACGCCGGTCCGGGCGTCTCCGACGACCTCGCCGGAGTGGCAGCCATCCTCGAGATCGCGCGCGCGCTCAAGTCCGGGCCGCCGCTCCGTCATCCGGTGCTGCTGCTGATCGACGAAGGGGAGGAGGCGGGGCTCCTGGGCGCCTCTGCTTTCGAGGAATACAGCCCGGAGGCGAGCGAGGTCAAGGCGGTCGTCAACCTCGAGGCGCGCGGCACCAGCGGCCCGAGCTTCATGTTCGAGACCAGCGGCGACGACGGCTGGATGCTCTCCGCCTGGGCGCCGCGGGCGATGCGGCCCGTCACCACGTCGCTCGCCGCCGCCGTCTATGCGCAGATGCCCAACGACACGGACCTGACGGTCTTCAAGCACTACCACGTGCCCGGCCTCGGCTTCGCTTTCATCGGCGGCCCCACCCGGTACCACACACCCGACGACAACCTGGCCTATGCCTCGGCTGCCAGCCTGCAGCACCAGGGAGACGGCGCGCTGGCCGCCGTCACCGGCCTGGCGAGCTCCGCCGACCTGCCGACCCCGCCGCGGGGCAACCTGGTGTTCTTCGACCTGCTCGGCCTCGGCATCGCGCGCTGGCCCGTCTCCTGGATGCTCGCGCTGGCGGTGGCGGCGTTGCTGCTGGTGCTGGGGACGACGGCGATCGCCCTGGCGCGACGCACGCTCGGCGGCGGCGAGCTGGTGCTCGGCCTGCTGGCGGCGCCGGCGATGCTGCTGGCGACGGCCCTGCTGGCGTTCGGCCTGTGGCTGGCCTTGCGTGCCGCGGGCCCCCTCGCGGTGGCCTGGTTGGCGCATCCGCTGCCGGCGCTGGTGACCTTCTGGCTGCTGCCGCTGGCGGTGGTGGCGGCGTTCGCGGCGATGCTGGGGATGGGGCGCCGCGGCGCCCCGCTGGGGATGTGGGCCGGGATCTGGATCGTCTGGGCGGCGCTGGCCGTGGCGATGGCCTTCCTGGCGCCGGCGACGAGCTACGTCCTGGTGGTGCCGGCGCTGGCGTCGGGGATCTGCGGCGTGCTGGGCCGGATCTGGCGCGGCGGGGGGCCGGCGACGCCGGCGCTCGCCGCGGTTCGCGCGCCGCTGATCGGCGCCACGATCGTTCCGGGCGTCGTCGCGGCGTTGCTCTGGTGGGGCGTGCTGCCGCCGATCTACGAGGGCCTGGGCGTGCCGGCGTTGCCGATCATCGCGGTGCTGCTGTCCATCCTGTTCGCGGCCATCGCGCCGCTGGTGGCCGGTGGTGGCGGTCTCGGAAGGCGGCTGTGGGTGCTGGCGCTGGCGGCGACCGTGCTGGCGGCGCTGGCGGCGGTGACGCAACCGCGCTTCTCGGTGCAGTCGCCACAGCCGCTCACCTACTCCTTCCACCAGGACGGCGACTCCGGTACGGCCCGCTGGGTGGTGCGCGCCTTGCCGCCGCTGCCGGCGGCCGTGCGGCAGGCGGCGGCGTTCGGGCCACCGCAGCCGGCCTTCCCCTGGTCGCCGATCGGAGCGTTGGGCGGGTTGGCGCGCAGCGCCCCGGCGCCGCCGCTCGCCGCCGCCGCGGCGCCGCCGCCCGAGCTGCAGGTGCTCGAGAGCGTCGTCGCCGGCGGCAAGCGGCACCTGCGCCTGCGGCTGGTGTCACGGCGCGGCGCGCGCCTCGGCGTGGTGTGGGTGCCCGTCCGGGCGAAGCCGGAATCGGTGACCATCGAGGGGCACCCGGTGCCGGCGACCGGCTGGCGCGGAGGCAAGCCGCCGCGAGGGCCCGCCGACTGGGTGAGCTACAGCGACGTGACGATGCCGGCCGCCGGGTGCGAGCTGGACCTGGTGCTGGGCGACACCGGCCCGCTCGAGCTGTACGCGGTCGACCTCACCCCTGGCCTCCCGCCCGCCGGCGCGGCCCTGCTGGCTGCACGGCCGCCGACCGCGGTGCCGGTGCAGCAGGGAGACACGACGCTGGTCAGCCGGAAGGTGAAGATCTGAGGGCGAAGACGCCTGAGCGAGCCGGGCGGCCAGGAAGGACCTGAGACACGAAACGGCGCAGGGCCGAGATGAGCCCTGCGCCGCCTGCAGTGCGAAGCTCGAGGGGCGAGCGCGTCGGCTCGTTCTCGCGCCCATCGGCGCCCCTCGCCTGGAGGGGCGCTCGCTTACTTCGACTTGGCCTCGATCGATTCGACCGCGATGCTGTCGTCGGTCGCCGTGCCCTTGACCGTCACCTCGTGGCCGAGATGCTGCTTGGCCACGTCCTGCTTGTCGAGCTTGTAGAGCTTCTTGTCGGCGTTGTTGTAGAAGACCAGCTTGCCGCCCTTGTCCAAGCACTTGGCGGCGCAGTCCTTATGAGCGGCGTTGGCGCCCTTCGCGCCGCACTGGTCGTCGGTGACCCAGCCGTTCCAGCTTCCGGCAGTGCCGGCCGCGGCGGCGGCGATCGGCGCCACGACGAGGCTGAGGACCGCAAGGCAGGCCAGTAGGGCAATCGTTCTCTTCATCGTAACCTCCTGGAGGATGAGGGAGCCTGGATGGCTCGCCGAGTTACATGAGACCAAGTCTACCACACGCACGGCGCGCGATGTATCGCAGCACGATTCTCCTTCGCCCGCTTCTGCCCGCATCATCTACCTATAATCGCCGACCGTGGCTACGACCTACCGTCTCACCCTGGAGTACGAAGGAACCCGCTACCACGGATGGCAGGAGCAGCAGAATGCGCGCTCGGTGGCGGGGGAGCTGCGCCGCGCCCTGCAAGAGGCGATGGGGGAGGGCAACGCGATCAAGGAGCTGGGCGGTTCCGGCCGCACCGACGCGGGGGTGCACGCGCTCGCTCAGACCGCGCACCTGCGTCTCGCCCGCGCCGTCGATGCCGAGGGGCTGAGGCGGGAGGTCAACGACCGCCTGCCGGCCGACATCCATGTGCTCGCGCTGGCGCCGGCCGCGGCCGGCTTCCATGCCCGTCACTCGGCACTCGCCCGCTCCTACCTATACCAGGTCTCGCGCCGCCGCACGGCGCTCGCCAAGCGCTACGTCTGGTGGGTGAAGCGGCCCCTCGACGCCGGGCGGATGGCCGCCGCCGCGGCGCTGCTGCCGGGCCGGCACGACTTCCGGCTGTTCTGCGAGCGGCCGGCCGAGCAGCCGAGCACCGTGGTGGTGGTGGAGCGCGCCGAGGTGGCCGCCGCCGGCTCGCTCATCCTCTGCCGGCTGGTCGCCTCCCACTTCCTCTGGAAGATGGTACGCCGGGTCACCGGCGCCCTGGTGCGGGCCGGTGCCGGCGAGCTCGACCTCGACGGCTTCGCGGCCCTGCTCGCCGCCGATCCGGCTCGCGCCGCCGGCCAGGCCGGCCGCCCCCAGCGGCCCGCCGAGTGGACCGCGCCGCCCTCCGGCCTCTTCCTCGAGCGCGTCCTCTACCCCGGCGACCCGGCGCTTCAGCCCCTGACCGCACCGATCGTGGCGGTGGAGTAGGCCGCTCCCGCGGCCTGGAGTGGACCAGGCCTAGTCGTCCGCCGGCGCGCCGTCCTTGATCACGAAGCGAGCGTCGAGACGGGCGACCTCGGTGGCGAGTCCGGCCAGCTCGACCGAGCGCAGCACCTCGTCGAAGTCCTTGTAGGCCGCCGGGGCTTCGTCGCGCGGGTAGGTGCGGGTGTTGGTCAGGATGTCGCGCTCGGCGAAGGAGCGGTCGACGGAATGCTGGTCGAGCTGACGGATCGCCTGGCGCCTGCCCATGGCGCGGCCGGCGCCGTGGTTGACGCTGTAACAGGTGAGGCGGGCGCCCGGCTCGGCGACCATCACCACCGAGCCGGCCTGCGGGTTGCCGGGCAGGAGGATCGGGTGCCCGGTGTCCGCGAAGGGCGTCCCGGCGAGGTCGGGATGGCCGGCCGGGAAGGCGCGCGTCGCTCCCTTGCGATGGACCCACATCGGCCGTCCCTCGAGCGTCTCGAGCCGCGCGATGTTGTGGCTGATGAAGTACACCAGCCGGCCGCCGACGCCCGGAAAGACCGCGGCGAACGCCTCCAGCACCAGGCTGTTGATCAGCAGGTGGTTGACGGTCGCGAAGTTGGCGCCCATCGCCATGTCGTCGAGGTAGCGGTCGGCCTCGGGAGTCCCGAGCGGCGCGTAGACGAGGTGCGGGTCGCCGGCCGGCAAGGGGCGGCCGAGCCGCTCGAACTGGTGCCGCAGCTCCTGGAACTGGCCTTGCGCCAGGTGATGGCCGAAGCCCCGCGAGCCGCAGTGCGACAGGAAGGCCACGTGACCGTCGCGCAGCCCGAACGCCGCCGCCGCCACTGGGTTGCCGCCGAGCCGCACCACCTCGCACTCGCCGAAGTGATTGCCGCCGCCGTAGGAGCCGAGCTGGGCGACCTTGTCGGCGAAGGCGGCGAAGCGGCCGCCCTCGCGCAGCTCCGCCAACCGTGCCGCCAGGGCATCCGTCGTGCCGTCGTGGCCGAGATGATGCCAGTCCTCGCAGCGCGCCCGCCATTCGGCGGGGATGTCGAGAGCGGCGCAGACCCGGCCCGAGGCGCCCTCGGTCACCACCGCCTCGCCCAGCTCCGGGCCGACCGAGCGAGACCCCGGGGCGTGGCGCTGGCCGCGGCCGGGGCCGGTCGGGACGCGCCGGACGATCTCGCGGATCAGCGCGCGGCGCACCCCCTGCGGATCGATCGCCGCGGCCGGCAGGTCGAGCTGCAGCAGGCTCATCGAGCACTTGATGTCGACTCCGACCGGCCCGGGGTAGACGTGGCTGGGCGAGGCAAGGACGCAACCGATCGGGGCGCCGAAGCCGCGGTGCGCGTCCGGGTTGAGCGCCACCTCGGCGACCCCGGGAGCGCCGCGGACGTTGATCGCCTGCTGCAGGCAGACCTCGTCGAAGCCGCGCCGGATGGCCGCGGTGCCGATCACCTGGATCGGTTCGCTCCCGCCGCCGGCCCCTGGCGCGTGCAGCACCGCCGTAGCCTCGCCGGTCGGGATCAGCCTGGGCGCTACGCTGATGTTGGCCTGCCTCGTAAGGTCATGTGGTTACCATAGACGGGGCCGCGAGGGGCGTCAAACGTCAAGCGGCCCGCCGGGGGACGCTGGACGGCCCGGTGCGAACTTTGCAAGCACAGGCGCTGCCGCCGGTCCCTGCGCTTCGCGCGCGGTCTGCCGGCGAATCCCGCATAGAATTCGGCCTGCATGCCCATCGACCGATCTGCCACCCCCCTCCGGCTAACCCTCCTTCTCCTCGCTCTGGTCTTCGCCGGCTGCTCGTCGCTGCAGCGGATGGCCGTGAACAAGGCGGGCGATGCCCTGGCGGGGGGCAGCTCCGTCTATGCCAGCGACGACGACCCGGAGCTGGTGTGGCAGGCGGTGCCGTTCGGGCTCAAGACCATCGAGAGCCTGCTGGCGCAATCGCCGCGCCACCAGGGGCTGCTGCTCGCGGCGGCGAGCGGCTTCACCGAGTACGCCTACGGCGCGCTGCAGCAGGAGGCCGATTTCGTCGAGGCGAAGGACCTGGCGCGCGCCACGGAGCTGCGCAACCGGGCGCGCAAGCTCTACCTGCGGGCCCTGGGCTACGGTTTCCGCGGCCTGGAGGTCCAGCTTCCCGACCTGCGGCGGCACCTGCAGTCCGACCCCGATCCCGCGCATGCGCTAGCCGGGACGACGAAGGCGCAGGTGCCGCTGCTCTACTGGACGGGCGCCGCCTGGGGCGCCGCCATCGCGATCTCCAAGGACGACCCCGAGCTCACCGCCGACCAGTCGCGGGCCGCGGCGCTCATCCAGCGCGGCCTGGCGCTCGACGAGGGCTTCGAGGCCGGGGCGGGCCACGATTTCATGATCGCCTACGAGGGCGGCCGGGCCTCGGTGGGTGGGTCGATCGAGGAGGCGCGCCGGCACCTGCGGCGGGCGCTCGAGCTGTCGCACGGCCATCGCGCCGCGCCGCTGGTGAGCTTCGCCGAGGCGGTCTCGGTGGCGCGGCAGGACAAGGCGGAGTTCAAGCAGCTTCTCGGCCAGGCGCTGGCGGTCGCCGTCGACGCGGCGCCGGACTTCCGGCTGGCCAACCTGCTGGCCCAGCGCCGCGCGCGCTGGCTGCTCGGCCGCATCGACGAGCTGTTCGTAGAATGAAGTGGTAACCACCGTGAAGGGAGCTTCGAGGATGACGATGATACGGACCGCACAGCATCCGCACGCCCTGCCGGCGTCACCGAGCCGGCCGGCCCGCCGGGTCTTTCTGATCTCCTTGCTGATCGGTGTGCTCGCCTGCTCGCTCGCGCCGGCCCCCGCCGCGGCGCAGCAGGTGGTGGTCAAGATGGCGACGCTGGTGCCCGAGGGGTCGTCGTGGCAGCTGATCCTGAAGGAGATGGCGGACAAGTGGAAGACCGTCTCGGGCGGGCGGGTGACCGTCCGCCTCTATGCCGGCGGCGTCGCCGGCGACGACGCCGACGTGGTGCGCAAGATCCGCCTCGGCGCCCTCAATGCCGGGGTGCTCACCGAGGTCGGCCTCGAGGAGATCGACCGGTCCATCCTGGCGCTGAGCGTCCCGATGGCGTACTCGTCCTACGACGAGGTGGACTACGTCCTCGAGAAGATGCGGCCCACCTTGGAAGCGAAGCTCGAGGCCAAGGGCTTCGTGCCCCTCGCCTGGCTCGACGGCGGCTGGAGCCACATCTTCGCGCAGAAGCCGGTGGCCACGCCGGACGACCTCAAGCCGCTCAAGCTGTTCACGCCGTCGGGCGATCCGCAGGCGGTCGAGATCTACAAGGCGGCAGGCTTCAACCCGGTGCCGCTGCCGACGACCGAGCTGTCGACGGCGTTGCAGACCGGCCTGGTGAACGCGCTGCAGGTGCCGCCGCAGGTCGCGGTGCTCACCCAGTACTACGCGCACGCCAAGTACATGACCGACCTGCCTTGGCTGCTGCTGCTCGGCGCGACGGTGGTCGACAAGGCGACCTGGGAGAAGATCCCGGCGGACGTGCGGCCGGCGCTGCTCGAGGCGGCGCGCGAGGCCGGCCGCCGGCTGCGCGCCGAGATCCGCAACAGCGGCGACCGGGACGTCGAGGCGATGAAGAAGCGCGGCCTGGTGGTGGTGCCGGTCGACCCCAGGGCCAGGGAGCTGTGGCGCAAGGCCGCCGAGAGCGCCTACCCGCGCATCCGCGGCCCGGTGGTGCCGGCCGACGCCTTCGACGAGGCGCTGCGCTATCGCGACGAGCTGCGCCGGCGAACCGGAGCCGCCTCGCACGGGCGATGACGGCGGCGGGTACGGCAGGCAGCGAGGGCGGCGGGGCGCCGGTGGACGGGGGAGCGGGCGGTGGGGCGGGGGTCCCT
>DATNKH010000218.1:0-5131 GCA_035603475.1 Thermoanaerobaculia bacterium | reverse complement strand
CCCCTCCGGCTCGACGGTCCGGCGCACCCGCGACCAGCGCATCCTGATCCGCAACACCTTCCACTACAGCCCTTCGCCCGCCGTTCGCCCGCGGGTGCGCCGGGCCGCGGGGCGCCGGCATCGCGCGGCCCTCGCGGCGCGCTTCCCCGGCTTGCGCGAGGTCCCCTTCGACTACACCTGGAGCGGCCTCTACGCCACCTCGGGCAACGGCCAACCCTACTTCGGCGAGCTCGCGGCCGGCCTGTTCACGGCGGCGGTGTTCAACTTCGCCGGCATCGCCATGGGGACGGCCGCGGGACGGCTGCTCGCCGACCTCGCCCTGGGCGAGCCTTCACCGCCGCTCACGGACCTGCGCCAGCTGCCGCTGCCGAGCTGGCTTCCCCCCGAGCCGCTGCGCAGCCTCCACGCCTGGCGCGACGTCGCGCGCCAGAACGCCCGGGCAGGCGCTTACCTCTAGCGCGGCGATCCACCGCCGACCTGCAGCCATGGCAGAACTTCGACAGGAGAGGCGACCGACGATGCGAGAACGGACGAAGATGACGCCGGCACGCCCCCACGGGACTCGCGCGGCGCTCGACGTCATCGGGATCGGCTTCGGGCCGGCCAACCTGGCGCTCGCGCTGTGCCTCGAGGAGCAGCCGCCGAGCAGCGACGGCCGGCCGCTGCAGAGTCTCTTCCTGGAGCGCAAGGCGAGCTACGAGTGGCATCCCGACATGCTGCTCGAAGGGGCCGAGATCCAGGTGCCGTTCCTCAAGGACCTGGTGACGCTACGCAACCCGCAGAGCCACTTCACGTTCCTCAACTACCTGCGCCTGCACGGCCGCCTGCTCGACTTCGTCAACCTGCGCCGGTGGTTCCCCACCCGCCTCGAGTTCAATGACTACTACCGCTGGGTGGCGGCGCAGCTCGCCGATCGCGTGCGCTACGGCCGGGCCGTGGAGTCGGTGCTGCCGGTGGCCCCGGAGGCCCCGGTGGACGCCGGCGGCGGAACGGTGGAGCTCCTTCAGGTCACCGCACGGCACCTCGAGACCGACAGGCTCGAGGAGTACCGCACCCGCAACCTGGTGGTGGCCACCGGCGGCGTTCCCTACATCCCTCCCGGGATCGACGTCGCGGCCGCCGCGAAAGTGTTCCATTCGCAGGGCTTCCTCCAGCAGGTGCGCCGCCACTTCCCCCAGGCCGACGCTCCCTACCGCTTCCTCGTGGTGGGCTCGGGACAGAGCGCCGCCGAGATCTTCCAGTACCTGTTCTCCCACTATCCGAACGCCGCGGTCACGGCGGCCTTGCGGCGCTTCGCATACAAGCCCGCCGACGAGAGCGAGTTCGTCAACGAGATCTACTCGCCGGCGATGACCGACCTCTTCTTCGCCCTGCCGGAGGCGGAGCGTTGCTATCTCAAGAACGCTCACGCGGACACCAACTACTCGGCGGTCGACCTCGAGCTGATCCGCTCCATCTTCCGGGCGCTGTACGAGATGAAGGTGAAGGGGGACACCCGGGTCCGGGTGCGCTCCCTGGTCGAGCTCAGGCAGGTGGAGCAGAACGGCTCCGGCCTCGTCGCCAAGCTGTGGAACCGGGCCGAGGGGCGAATGGAGTGCCTGGAGGCGGACGGCGTGGTACTCGCCACCGGCTTCCATCGCCCGCCGCGCCACCCGCTGCTCGCCGGCCTCGCCGAGCATCTCCTGGTCAAGGCGGACGGGGAGTACCGGGTCGGCCGCGACTATCGCGTGGAGAGCCTGCCGGGGTTCGCCCCCGGGATCTACCTGCAAGGGTTCTGCGAGAGCACCCACGGGCTCAGCGACTCGGTGCTGTCGGTGCTGCCCATCCGCAGCCGCGAGATCGCGGACTCGCTCGGCGGCGATCTCGTCCGCGCCGCCCTGGCGGACGCGCAGGCTCCTCCCCGAACCGCCGCGCTCGCCGAGCTGCGGGAGCTCGCGGAGCCAGCTTTCGAGAGCGGAGGACGCTGATGAAAAGAGTGCTGATCACCGCCACGCCGCCGACCCCGAACGGCGATCTTCACGTCGGTCATCTCTCGGGGCCCTACCTGGCCGCGGACGTCTACAAGCGCTACTGCCGCCTCGCCGGCCGGGAAGCCTTCTTCATCACCGGCGGCGACGACAACCAGAGCTATGTCGCCACCAAGGCCGAGCAGCTGGGCTCGACGCCGCCCGCGGTGGCGGCGCGCTTCGACGACGAGATCGTCGAGACCCTGCGGCGGGCGCGGATCGAGGCCGACGTCTACGTCAGGCCGCTCTCCTCGCCACGGCACGCGCGCTTCGTCGCGGAGTTCGTCCGGCGCCTCCATGCCGGCGGCAAGCTGGTCGCCCGTGAGAGCGACGCGGCGTGGTGCGGGCACTGCCGCAGGTACCTCTTCGAGGCCCACGTCACGGGCACCTGCCCGCACTGTGGCGCCCACTCGGACGGCAGCTCCTGCGAGACCTGCGCGCAGCCCAACCAGTGCACCGACCTGGTCGACGCCACCTGCAAGCGCTGCGGCCAGCCGGCGCAGCGGCGCCCGGCGAAGCGCCTCTTCTTCCCGCTGGCGCCCTACGCCCGGCGGCTGGGCGAGCACCTCGCGTGCGCCAGCATGGGGTCGCATCTCGCGGCGCTGTGGGACACCATGCTCGCCCAGGGGCTGCCCGAGATCCCGATCACCCATCCCGCCGACTGGGGCCTGCCGGTGCCGGTGCCCGGCTTCGACGGCCAGCGCCTCTATGCCTGGTTCGAGATGGCGCCGGGCTACCTCTCCGCCACCGGGGAGATGCTGGCGGGGCTGGGACTCGGCGGCGGCTGGGAGGACTGGTGGCGGTCCGACGACGCCGAGGTGGTGCAGTTCTTCGGCTACGACAACGGCTACTTCCACACCATCCTGTTCACCGCCGAGCTGCTGGCCTACGACCCGGAGATCCGCCTGCCGGCCGCCTTCGTCACCAACGAGTTCTACCGCCTCGAGGGGGAGAAGTTCTCGACCAGCCGGTCCCACGCCATCTGGGGCAAGGAGGCGCTCGACCACCTGCCGGCCGACGCCCTGCGCTGGTACCTCTGCCGCGACCGGCCGGAGACCGAGCAGACCAACTTCCGGCTGCGCGATTTCCGCGACGCGGCGCACCGGGGCCTCGCCGGGCGCTGGGAGCCATGGCTGCTGCGGCTGGCGCGCCGGGTCCGCGGCGACTACGACGGCTTCGCGCCGGCGAGCGCCGCGCCGGCCGCCAGCCAGGCGCCTTTCGCCGCCGAGCTGCGGCACCTGGTGCGGGCAGCGACCTCGGCCTACCAGGAGGACGGCTTCTCGCCGCGGCGGGTGGTGGCGGCCTGCGACGGCCTGGTGCAGGCGGCCAGCGCCTTCGGCGCGGCCGAGGCTTTCTGGCGGCCCGAGGCCGTCGACCGGCGCCGCACCGCCGCCGCGCTCGAGCTCGCGGCCGCCGCCACGCTGGCCGTGCTCGCCTCCCCGATCATGCCCGGCTTCGGCGCCCGGCTCTGGTCGGAGCTCGGCTTCGCTTCGCCCCTGGCGCCGGGAGATTGGCCCGCCGAGGCGGTGGCGGTGCCGGCCGGGCAGCGCCTTCACGGCATGGACGGACCGTACTTCCCGGGGATCGACGCGGGGTGCGATGCGCTGGCCGCCGCCGCGCGCACCGCGGCCCGCGCCGCGCCGCGCGCCGCCCCGGGAACGCGACGGCCGCCGCCCGCGGCCTCAGGATCGGCGCCGGCGCCGGCGCCGACGTCGCATGGCGGCCCCGAGGCACAGGTCCTGAACGCCATCTCGAGCAAAGGACGACACGCATGAACGACAACTTCGACGTGATCATCATCGGCGGCGGTCCGGCGGGGACCACCGTCGGCGGCAAGCTCGCGCTGCGCGGGCGCAAGGTCCTCATCCTGGAGCGCGAGAAGTTCCCGCGCTTCCACATCGGCGAATCGATCACCGCTTTCGGCTTCACCGTGTTCAAGGAGCTGGGCGTCTACGACGAGCTCGAGGCCATGAACGAGGTGAAGAAGATGGGGCTCGAGTTCGTGCTGTGGGACAAGGCGTTCAAGGTCTACTTCGCCCGCGAGAGCCCCGAGGGGCCGCGCCGGTGGGCCTTCCAGATGGCGCGCGGCAAGATGGACAAGGTGCTGATCGACAACGCCCGGCGCCTGGGCGTCGACGTGCGCGAGGAGCACCTGGTCAAGCGCGTGGTGTTCGACGGCGAGCGGGCGGTCGGAGTCGAGTACAAGGATTACTCGCACGGCCCCTCCGACGAGCTCAAGACCGCCCACGCCAACTGGATCGTCGACGCCTCGGGCCAGGGCGCGCTGATCAACCACCAGCTGCGGAACAACTGGTACGCCGACCCGCTGCTCGAGTACAAGATGGCGGTGTTCTCGCATTGGCGCGGCGACATCGAGGTGAAGAATACCGAAGACGAGCTCAACTTCAAGCTCTGCGTGCACCGCAACCGGCGCGACTGGGCATGGTACATCCCGGTGGCGAAGGACACGCTGTCGCTGGGCGTGGTGCTGAGCCAGCAGACGGTCAAGGAGGAGGCGCAGACCAAGAGCCTCGAGCAGATCTTCTACGATTACGCCCGCGACATCCCGTTCATCAGCGAGATCCTGCAGAACCCGACCTTGAAGACGGTGGAGAAGTTCCGCGTGGTGCGGGATTATTCCTATCGCTCCAATCGCTACTATGGCGATCATTGGGTGATCGTCGGCGACAGCGCCGGCTTCATCGATCCCATCTTCTCGACCGGGCTGCAGGTCGCCTTCAACAGCGCCTACGCCCTGATCGATCCGCTCGTCGAGCTGCTCGGGGAGAAGGACCATCCGGACCTCTCCCGGCTGGTGCCCTACGACCGCGCGGTGGACCGCTACTACCGCATCAACTCGATGCTGGTCTACCTGTTCTATCTCTGCAAGCTGGACTACCGCAACTACAGGTTCTCCTACATGTGGAGCAACATCCAGTGGGCGGGCTGGTCCGACCGCCTCGCCTGCGCCCGGCTCTACCTGCGCTACCTCTTCGGTTCCAAGGAGCAGAAGTCCGCCTGGTTCAACGAGATCCTGTTCGGCAACCCCGGGGCGAAGAACCCGCTCGGCGACGTCGCCATGGCCCTGTCGCGCAACTATGACAAGGTTTTCCACGAGCGCGCCC
>DATNKH010000217.1:0-2717 GCA_035603475.1 Thermoanaerobaculia bacterium | reverse complement strand
TACGCGCTCTCCTTCTCCCAGCAGCGCCTCTGGTTCCTGTCACAGCTCGACGCGTTCTCGCCGGCCTACAACATGGCCGGCGCTCTCGATCTCCGCGGCCCGCTCGACCATGCGGCCCTCGGCCACGCCGTGGATGCGGTCGTGGCGCGGCACGAGGCGCTGCGCACGCGCTTCGGGGCCGCCGGTGGCGCGCCGTTCCAGGTGATCGATCCGCCGGCGCCGGTGGCCCTGCCCCAGGTCGACTTCGCGGCGCTGCCGCCGCGCGCCGCGACGGCGGCGGCGCTGCACCTCACCACCGCCGAGTCCAGGCGGCCGTTCGATCTCGAGGCGCGCTGGCCGCTGCGGGCTGCGCTCCTGCGGCTGGCAGCCGGCAGTCACCGGCTGCTGATCACCATCCATCACATCGCCGCCGACGGCCGCTCGCTCGAGATCATCCTCCACGACCTCGGCGCGCTGTACGCGGCGGCCCGCTCCGAGCGGCCGGCGCCGCTGCCGGAGCTGCCCTTCCGTTTCGTCGACTTCGCCGCCTGGGAGCGGCTGGAGATGGCGGACGGGTCGAACGGATTGGCGCGCCACCTCGAGTACTGGCGCGAGCGGCTGGCTGGCGCGCCGCCGACGCTCGCGCTGGCGACCGATCGCGCCCGCCCCGCCCGCCTCGGCTGGCGTGGCGGCAGCCAGCCGCTGACGATCGCGGCGCCGCTTGCCGCACAGCTGGTGGCGCTCGGACGGCGGCAGCGTGCGACCCCGTTCATGACCCTGCTTGCCGGCGTCCAAGCGCTGCTCTGGCGGCACAGCGGCCAGGCGGAAGTCGTCGTCGGTACGGCCGTGGCCAACCGCAATCTCGGCGGCACCGAGCGACTGGTTGGCTGCTTCGTCAACACTCTGGCGCTGCGCGGCGACGTCGCCGCGGCGGCCAGCTTCGACGACCTGGTCGCGCGAGCACGCGCCGGCACGCTCGCCGACATGGCGCACCAGGAGCTGCCATTCGAGAAGCTCATCGAGGAGCTGCAGCCCGAGCGCTGGCTCAGCCGCACGCCGGTGTTCCAGGTCGCGTTCGTGCTCCAGGGAGAGCCGCTCTCGGGCCTGCGGGCCGGGGCGCTGACGCTCACCCCGGCGGCGGTCGACACGGGCACCGCCAAGTTCGACCTCACCTTCGACCTGGCCGGCGGTGAAGGGGGCTTCGCCGGACGGCTCGAGTTCAGCGCCGACCTGTTCGACCGCGCCACCGCAATGCGGCTGGCCGCGCACCTCGAAGCGCTGCTCGCCGCGGCGGCGGCGCGGCCGGCAGCGGCGCTGGCGGAGCTGCCGCTGATGAGCGAGGCCGAGCTCTTCCAGGTGCTGGTGGAGTGGAACGACTCGGAGGCGGCGCCTGCGCATGGCGCGGCGGCCGAGTGGGCAGGGTGGGGAGGGGCGGTGCACCAGCGAGTGTCGGCCGTGGCGGCGCGCCAGCCGCAGGCCGTGGCAGTGGTGGCGGGGTCCGCGGAGCTGAGCTATGGCGAGCTCGAGCGGCGCGCGAACCGGCTGGCCTGGCAGCTGCGGCGGCTGGGAGTCGGCGAGGGGAGCCTGGTGGGCGTCAGCCTGGATCGGAGCGTAGCGCTGCTGCCGGCGCTGCTCGCGGTGCACAAGGCAGGAGCCGCCTACTTGCCGCTCGACCGGGAGCTGCCGCGCGAGCGATTGGAGATGATCCTGGAGGATGCGCCGCCGCAAGTGGTCCTGGCCGAGAGCCGCCTCGGTGGCCCAGCCGCCCCGTGGCAGGTGGGGCCCCGGCAGGTGCCTTTGCTCTTTACAGGCAGCGACTCGGGAGGGTGGATCGGCGACAGCTTGGACGGGCTGGGGGAGGCGTCGCGGCAGGCGGAGGAAGAGGAGCGCTCGCCGCCGCCGGTCGACCTGTCGCCCGCGAGCCTCGCTTACGTGCTGTTCACCTCGGGTTCGACGGGGCGGCCTAAGGGCGTGGCGGTGACGCATGGTGCGCTGATGAACGTGCTGGGATGGGTTAGCCGGGAGCTCGGCCTGGAAATCCCTGCGGCGCCGGGCACGGCTGCCGGCAGCCGGTCGGGTCCGGAGCTGGCGTTGCTGGCGGTGACCACGTTGTCATTCGACATCGCGGCGGTGGAGCTGCTGCTGCCGCTGCTGCTGGGCGGGCGCGTGGAGCTGGCGGACCGCGAGGTGTCGGGGGACGGTGCGCGGCTGCGCCAGGAGCTGACGCGGCGGCGGGCGACGATGCTGCAGGCGACGCCGGTGACCTGGCGGCTGCTGCTCGAGGCGGGATGGGAAGGCGAGGGCGAGCTGCGTTGGGGGATCACCTGCGGCGAGGCGCTGAGCAGCGAGCTGGCCGAGCGGTTGTTGACGCGGCTGCCGGCGAACCTGCTTCCACCGCCCGTCAACCCATCGGCGCCGCCGGCCCGGAGAGGTGGGTTGTGGAACCTCTACGGTCCTACCGAGACGGCGATCTTCTCGGCCGGCACGCGGGTGGAGCGGGCGGCGCTGTCGCCGGCGACGGGCGCGCCGCTGGGCGGGACGGTGGCGAACACGCGGCTGTACGTGCTCGACGAGCGGCTGCGGCCGCTGCCGGTGGGGGTCACCGGCGAGCTCTACATCGGCGGCGCGGGCCTGGCGCGGGGCTATGTCGGCCGTCCGGAGCTGACCGCCGAGCGCTTCGTGCCGGACCCGTTCGCGGACGCGGCGCCATCTGCCGCGGCGTCGCCGCTCAGCGGGAG
>DATNKH010000216.1:0-2160 GCA_035603475.1 Thermoanaerobaculia bacterium | reverse complement strand
GGGCGGCCGCCGGCGCTGCCGGCGCCGTCCGCACCGCCGGCGCCGCAGGCGCCGCCTCCGTTGCCCGCGCCGACCGCCGCAAGGACCGTCAGGCCGCGCACGGCGAGCACCGGGGCGCCGGGATGGGCCGGGCGCTTGGCGATCCGCGGCGGCGCCTCGCGGCCGACGATCAACCGCGCCAGCTCGGCCGCGTCGAGGCCGCGCGCCGGCCTGGCCGCGACCACGCGCCCGTCACGCATCACCGTCACCTCGTCCGCGATGGCCAGCACCTCGGACAGCCGATGGGTGATCAGCACCACCGTGCGGCCTTCTAGCCGCAGCCGCCGCAGCACCGCGAACAGCGCCGCGACCTCCGGCGGCGCCAGCACCGCCGTGGGCTCGTCGAGGATCAGCACCCGCGCCTCGCGGTAGAGCGCCTTGAGCAGCTCGACCCGCTGCCGCGCCGCGACCGGCAGCTCGCCGACCCGCGCCGCCGGGTCGACCCGGAGCTCCAGCTCGCGCGCCAGCTCGGCGACGCGCGCCGACGCGCCGGCGCGGTCGAGCGCCCAGGGCCGCCCCGGCTCCGCGCCCAGCACGACGTTCTCGGCCACCGTCATCGCGTCGACCAGGGTGAAGTGCTGGTGCACCATGCCGAGGCCGAGGCGGATGGCGTCCTGCCGACCGGCGAGGCGCCGGGGAGTGCCGTCCACCGCCACCTCGCCGCGGTCGGGAGCCAGCAGGCCGAAAGCGATGCGCATCGCCGTCGTCTTGCCGGCACCGTTCTCGCCCACCAGGGCATGGATGGCGCCGGCGGCGGCGGCGAAGCTGACGTCGTCGTTGGCGAGCACGCCGCCGAAGCGCTTGCTGACGTGCCGCAGCTCGAGCGCCGGCACCGGGAGGCATGTGCGGTCGCCCTCGTTTCCCGGTCCGCTCATCGCCCCGCCGCGCCGGCCGGGGCGGCCATCGCATCGGTGACGCGGATCTCGCCGCGGACGATGCGCCGGCGGGCCGCCTCGACGTCGCGCAGCACCGCGGCGGGGATCAGCCCGCGGTTGTAGGCATCCATGGCGTAGCCGATGCCGCCGTCGGCCAGGCCGTGGGCGAAGACGCCGCCGCGGAATCGTCCCGCCACCCGGTCGGCGATGACCTGGTAGACCGCGAGGTCGACCCGCTTGACCATGCTGGTCAGGACGTGCCCGGGCTTGATCCAGTTCTGGTTGGAATCGACGCCGATCACGTAGACGCCGTACTGCTCCGCGGCGTCGAAGACGCCGAGCCCGGTGTTGCCGGCCGCGGCGAAGATCACGTCGGCGCCCTGGCCGATCTGCGCCGCCGCCAGCTCCTTGCCGCGGCCGGGATCGTTCCAGGCTGCGTCGGTGATGCCGGCGTAATTGGCGAGCACGCGCACCCGCGGCGAGGCGGCGCGCGCCCCCTCCTCGTAGCCGACCACGAACTTGTGGATCAGCGGGATGTCCATGCCGCCGACGAAGCCGAGCACGCCGGTCCGGGAGACGCGGGCGGCGATCATCCCGACCAGGTAGGCGCCCTCGTGCTCCTTCCACACCAGCGACGCGACGTTGGGGAGCGCGGCGACGCCGTCGATCACCGCGAAATCGAGCCGCGGGTAGTCGCGCGCCACCTCCTCGATGACCGGCGCCTGCGCGAAGCCGACGCCGATGGTCAGGTCGTAGCCGCGCTCGGCGAAGGCCCGCAGCGCCGGCTCGATCGACGCCGGATCTCCCGGCTCGGCGGTGCGCAGCACGATCGGCAGCTCGCGCGCCGCGCGCAGGCATCCCGACCACGCCGCGGCGTTGAACGACCGGTCGTCCTTGCCGGCGGTGTCGAAGACGATCCCGACGTGCACCCGGCCCCGGCCGTCGCCGGCGGCCGCCGGGGAGGCCCCGCGCACCCGGCAGCCCACGGCGCCGCTCGCCAGGACCAGGAGCAGCACGGCCAGCGCCGCCGCCAGCGTTGCGGGCGCGGCGGGCGCGCCGGGCGCGGCCGGCGCCGGCGCGGCGGACGGCGGATGCGGCGAGCGGCGCACGGGGCTCGACTTCACTCCTGGCGCAGTGCCGCGAGCGGATCGAGCCGGCTGGCGCGGCGGGCCGGCAGCCAGCAGGCGATGGCCGCGATCGCGGTCAGTCCCAGGGCCACGGCGGCGAAGAGCCGGGGCTCGGCGCC
>DATNKH010000215.1:0-3097 GCA_035603475.1 Thermoanaerobaculia bacterium | reverse complement strand
CCTCGAGGACCGGCGAGGTCGGGACCTGGGCGGCCGCCGGCGGCGCCGTCGACGGCAGCGGCGGTGGTAGCGGTGGGGCCGAGGAGGCCACGGGGGGCCGGGCGGGCGGGGTTCGAGGAGACGGTTGGGGTGGCGGGAAGGACTGCGACGACCGGGCGGGAGGCACGTCGATGTCCATCTCGTCGATCGCCGTCCCCTGGGCGGCGCCCGCGGGGCGCGAAGATGGCGGTGCGCTGCCGGCAACCCTCGCCGGCGTACGCGCGCTGCCGCCTCCGGCCCCTTCCGCGGCGGCCGGCCGGCGCCAGCTCGAACCGCCCGCGCCCGGGGCTGCCGCGCTTGGCGCGCCCGCCGCGCCCGCCTCCCCGCCGAACATCGACCTCGGCGAGGCGCCGCCCCCGCCGCCCTGCTTCGCCATCAGCTCGGCCACCTGCTGGCGCAGGCGGGCGAGCTCGACGTCCGCGACGGCGGTCTTGCGCTGCAGCTCGAGCACCCGGTTCTGCAGCTCCCTGATCTGGTCGTCCCGGGATTCGCCGCTCGAGGCGCAGCCGGCGAGCAGGCCGCCGGCCAGCAGCAGCAGCGACGGCAGAACCGAGCTCCAATGCAGCCGCGGATGCTTCATCGCAGGGCCTTTCCTTCAGGGATCTCCCGCAGGGCCGGGATGTCCTTGACGAGCTTGCTGTTCGGGAACTCGTTGCGCAGGCGGTCGAACGCCTTCTTCGCCTCCTCGGGCTTGCGCATCCGCTGGTAGGCCCTCCCGAGGTTGTACATCACCTGGTCCATCGCCCCGTACTTGGGGTAGGTCTCGACCAGGTACTCGAAGCGCTTGATCGCCGCCAGCGGCGCGCCATAGCGCAGGTAGAAGTAGCCGATCTCGAACTCGTGCTGCGCCAGGTTGGCGTTCACCACGCTGAGCTGCTCCGTGGCCTTGGTCGCGTATTCGCTGGTCGGGTACAGGCGGATCAGCTCCTGGTACGCATCCAGCGCCTTGCGCGTCACGGTCTGATCGCGATCGGGCCGCTCCATCCGCTTGGCCAGGCTGTTGGCGATCTGGAACTGGACATAGGCGGCCTGCTCGCTGGTGGGGAAGCGATTGAGGTAGTCGCGGTACTTGGCCTCGGCCTGCGTGTCGTTCGCCGATCCACCCTCCAGGAAGTAGGTGTCGGCGGCCAGCAGCAGCCCCTCCCGCCCCACCTTCGAGTTCGGCTCCACCTCGAAGGCATGGGTGAACAGAGGCCGCGCCCGGGAGTACTTCTTCTGCGCGAGCAGATCCTTGCCCTGGACGAGCGACTCCTGCGCCGACAGCCTGAGGACCGGGTCCGACTTGCGCCGCCCCGCGCCCTGGCTCGAGCAGCCCGACACCCCCACCAGTCCGACCAGCAGGAGGATCGTTGTCTTGGATGCGGTCTGTGCCGCCAACTTCGTTTTCATAGTCTCTCCGACCGACTGAGCGAGAGCAGCTCGCACATGGCCCGGGCCGGGTCGGCCGCGGAAAACACCGCCGTGCCCACCACGCACATCTCCACCCCGGCGGCGATGACATCCTCCATGTTACCGCGATCGATGCCCCCGTCCATCGCGATCTCGACCGGCAGGTCGCCGGCATCGCGGATCAGCCGCCGCAGCCGCCGGGCCTTGTCCAGGCTGCGGGGGAGGAACGCCTGTCCGGAGAATCCCGGGTTCACCGACATGAGCAGCACGTAGTCCAGGCGCGGCAGGACGTCCACCAGCGCCTCCACCGGCGTCGCCGGGTTGACCGCCACTCCCGCCTTGGCCCCGGCCTCCCGGATCTGCTGCAGCAGCCGGTCGAGGTGGGGCGCCGCTTCCCAGTGCACGGCGACCCTCGCCGCGCCGGCATGCAGGTAGTCGGAGAGCAGGCGCTCCGGATTCGACACCATCAGGTGAACGTCGAGCGGCAGCCGGGTGCGGCGGTGGAGGGCCGCGAGCACCGGGATGCCGAAGGTCAGGTTCGGCACGAAGTGGCCGTCCATCACGTCCACGTGCACCAGGTCCGCGCCTCCGGCCTCGCAGGCGGCGAGCGCGCCGCCGAGGTCGGCGAGGTCGGCGGCGAGGATCGAGGGCGCCAGCTTCATCATGGACCCGAGTCGGTGGTCGCCACCACCAGCGACACCGGGTCGTTGGCGGTCAGCGGATGTCCGGGAAGCGGGAACTGGCGCAGGATCACCCCCGCCGCGACGCCTTCGTAGCGCTCGAACTTGACGTTGCCGAAGCGGAAGCCTCGCGCTTCGAAGAACTGCCGCACCGGGTCGTAGTGGCGGTAGACCAGGTCGGGCATCACGTACCGCCGGCCGGGAGCCGCCATCGCCAGCAGCAAGCTGACCGGCGAGGCCGGCGGCACCTCTTCGCCGGCGTCGGGGTCCTGCTCGACCACCGCGCCGGGAGGGCGCCGCGCATCGAAGGCGCCGAGGATGCTTCCCACCTCCAGGCCGATGGCCGAGAGCGTCACCTGGGCCGCCGGCAGCGCCTTGCCGGCGAGGGGCGGCACCTTGACCACGCGCGGGCCGAGCGACAGCACCACCTCCACGCTGCTGCCGCGTTTGACCAGGGTGCGCGCGTCCGGGCTCTGGCGCACGACCCGGCCGGCCGGCACCTGCTCGTCGTAGCGGCCGCCGGTGGCGCGCCGCAGCGTCAGTCCCAGGTCGGCCAGGGTGTCGGCCGCTTCCGCCCGCGACAAGCCGGTCACGTTCGGCACGGCCATGACCCCACTGCGCACGAACAGGCTGAAGGCGAAGTAGCTCGCGGCCAGGAAGGCCACCAGCACCAGCAGCAGGTAGGCGATCATCCCCAGGCCCGACAGGAATCGCCGCCACATGCCGCGCAGTCTACCAAAGCGCCGCCGGACGCGCGGCCAAAACGAAACGCCGTCGGAGAGGGGGTGGGGGCGAACCCCGGGCTAGAATGACCCGGTGTCCTCCAGGCGCCCGCTGCGCACGACGCCGGCGGCTCCCGCGGGGCCGCCGCTGGGCGCCCATGTCTCGGTTGCCGGCGGTGTCGCCAGCGCCTTCGGGCGAGCCGCGGAGCTCGGCTGCGATGCCATCCAGATCTTCGTCAAGAATGCCAACCAGTGGCGCGCCCGCCC
>DATNKH010000214.1:0-2689 GCA_035603475.1 Thermoanaerobaculia bacterium | reverse complement strand
TGGGGCTCTTCGGCCACCGGCGTCTTGACCCGAAGCAGCGACTGAACCCCAGATTCCATGATCCGTCTTGACGGCGGCGGTGGTCATCGCTAGGGTGACCCCGGTTGTCGTCGACGAGCACCCCGTTACCATCTCGAGGGACCCTGGCAAGATGATTCGCTGGAGAGCGGTCCAGATGACTGTAGCTGCGCTGGCAATGACGGCAGGCCTGGCCCGAGCGTCGGAGGTCTTGCCGCCATCTCCTGTGGTGCGGCAGTCGCTGGAAGATGCATGGTGGACCGGCCCGATGTTGGCGAACACGGCGGCGATCGCGGCGCCTGGGCATTTCCTGATCGAGCCGTATGTCTTCGACGTGATCGGGGTGGGCGGCTACGACCGCGCCGGCGTGCGGCGGGCCGCTCCTCGTGCGGATGGGTTCGGGTCGCTGACGTACGTGGTCTACGGACTGGCGGACAGGGTGGCGGTCGGGATGATTCCGTCGGCGGGGTTCAACACCGTGCGCGGCGGCCCGAGCAGTGCCGGGCCTGGGCTGACCGATACCAGCTTGCTGGCTCAGTACGGGCTGACGCGGTTCCACGAGGGGAGCTGGATGCCGGCGACCGCCGTCAACGTGCAGGAGACCCTTCCAACCGGCAGGTACGATCGGCTGGGCAACCGGCCGAGCGACGGCTTCGGCAGCGGCGCCTTCACCACGACGTTGTCGTTCTACTCCCAGACGTACCTCTGGCTGCCGAACGGCCGCATCCTGCGCATGCGCCTCGACGTGTCGCAGGCGTTCTCGAGCAGCGCGCACGTGGAAGACGCCAGCGTCTACGGCACGGCGGCGGGATTCCGCGGGTCCGCGAGGCCCGGCAGCTCCCTCTTCGTCGACGCCGCCTGGGAGTACAGCCTGACGCGGAGCTGGGTGCTGGCGTCCGACGTCTTCTACCGCCACGGCGGCAACACCCGCGTGAACGGGACCGACCTCCCGGACGCGAACGGCGTGCAGAGTGCGCCCCGCCTCCAGCTGGACTCCGGCTCCAGCGACGCCTTCGGCCTCGCGCCGGCGATCGAATACAACTGGCGGCCCGACCTGGGCGTCCTGCTCGGCGTCCGCGTGATCGCGGCCGGCCGCAATACGGCTGCCACGATCACCCCGGCGGTGGCGATCAACTATGTCCGCTGATTCCCCGGAGGTTATTGCCCCTGGTCGTGCGGGACGGTCACGGTGACTGCCGCGTTCGAGGCGGCGCCGGCGGTGTCGGTGCAGGTGACGGTCACCGTGTAGATCCGGCCGTTGCCGCCGCCGTCGCGCGTGGCGCGCAGCTGGACGTCGTGGGCGTCGACGACCGACCAGTCCGCGGAGCTGCCTTCGTTGCTCGCGACGCTCAGCGAGCAGGTCACCGGCGCGGCGGCGCCGCAGGTGTCGGTCGTGGTGTAGCCGATCGCGACGTTCACCAGCCTGTCGTTCGGCGGCCAGAGAGAGGAAGGGCTGGCCGTGGCGCCGGCGATGCCGATGACGCAGGCGCGGAAGGAGAGGGCGGCGATCAAGGTGTTGCCGGTACTGGAGCCCACCTGGGTACGGTTGCCGGTCGCGGGGTCGATGGTGAAGATGAAGCCGCCGGCACCGTCGCTGGCGAAGAGGACGTTGTCGGTTGGGCGGACGGCGAGAGCGCCGTAATTGTCGTCCGGAGGAGAGGTGGGCACGGCGGAGAGGACGGCGGCATTGGCTGGGTTCAGGGTGTAGAGCGTGGGCGGGACTGGAACGGCGGGCGGCGGAGTGAAGCCAGCCTCATACAGAGTGCCGTCGGGCGCGAAGGCGATGCTGTCGCGCCGCGCCGGCGTGGCGCCGACGAGCGTGGCAACCGCCGTGGTCTTGTCGATGGTGTAGAGCTTGCCGCCGCCGCCATGCAGGTCGGTGGGGGCCCGGATCCCGAAGAGCACGTCGCTTCCGGGCTGCACCGAGAGATCGGAGATGCCGATCGCGGGCCCGCCGGCACCGTCGGTGATCGGGCCGATCGCCGAGATCAGGGCGCCGGTGTCCGGGTCGATGAGGATCAGCCTGCTGGTGATCGGCGGCAGGGCGGAACCCTCTGTCGAGCCGTAGAGCGCGCCGGTCGAATCGAAGGCGATCCCGGAGAGCCGGGTGCCGGGCTCCGGAGAGCCGACGATGGTGAGCGCGGCAGTGGTCTGGTCGACGATGACCACCGCCCCGACGTTGGCCGATCCCTCTCCCGGCGGCGCGCCGCCGACGCCGCCATAGAGGATCGTCCCCGTCGTGATCGTGCCGGCCGCCATGCCTGCCGGCGCCAGCAGCACGACACCCGCCGCGAGCAGCGCACCGTGAAGTCTCGTGGTCATCTGCATTCCCTCCCCAGATCGTTTCCGTCAATACCTCAGTGCTCCGAGGCGAGAGAAGGGTGACTCCTGCATCGCAGTGTCCAAGCGAACCGGCCGACATCCCTGCCCCACGAGCGGTCGCCGAAGAGCCCTGTGACCGAAGGGGAGGAGATGGGAGGGCCACCTGCGGCGGATCTCTCGCCGCCGACCTTTGGGCGAGGCGCCGCAGTCGGCCGAAGTCCATGACCGGTCGCCGGAGAGCCCTGTGGCCGTAGGGGAGGAGGTGAGGGCCGCGGGCGGCGGATCTCCTCGCGGCCGACCTTTGGGCGAGGCGCCGCAGTCCACCACCCCCTCCGGATCCACCGCCCTA
>DATNKH010000213.1:0-6990 GCA_035603475.1 Thermoanaerobaculia bacterium | reverse complement strand
GGCCTTGCTGCGGCCGCCAACGAGCTTAAAAATCATGGGTTTACAATGACTGGCAGGAGGAATCAGATGACCATCGGCGAACCGGTGCACCAGGTAGGTCACGATCTCGCGGCGAGTGGTGGAGGCGCGGAGCTTGAGGAGCTTGGCGAGTGCATCGCCGAGCTGGCGGCGCAGATCTCGGCCGCCACCTACGAGCTCCTGGCAATGCTGCGCGACTTCGACGTGCGCGGCGGGTGGAACAGCGGGTTCCACTCTTGCGCGCACTGGCTCTGCTGGCGCGTGGGACTCGACCCAGGCGCGGCGCGCGAGAAGGTTCGGGTGGCGCGCGCACTCGGCGCGTTGCCGCTGCTCTCCGCGGCCATGCGTCGCGGCGAGGTCTCCTACTCGAAGGTCCGCGCCCTGACGCGCATCGCCACGCCGGCCAACGAGCAGGACCTGCTGAGCTTCGCGCGTGCGGGAACGGCCGCACACGTCGAGCGGCTGGTGCGCGGCATGCGGCGCGTCGACCGCATCGGGGCGGGCGAGAAACGCCTCCACGCCGCGCGGTACCTGCGCGCCTACACCGACGAGGACGGCATGGTGGTGGTGACGGGACGCCTGGCGCCGGAGGCCGGCGCGGCCCTGCTGCGCGCTCTGGAGGCCGGTGTCGAGGCGTTTTACGGGCCACGTGGCGGCCAGCCGGCCGGCGCCGGGAAGGAGGCGGCAGAGGCGGCCGAGGCGGTAGAAATGGCAGAGGACGTTTCCGCGGAGCAACGGCGCGCCGATGCCCTGGGCCTGGTGGCCGAGAGCGCTCTCACCGCGAGCCTCGATCCCGGTAGCCGTGGCGACCGCTACCAGGTGGTGGTGCACGTCGACGCCGAGGTGCTGACGGCCGACGGCGATGAGAGCGGTTCATCTTGGCTCGCCGACGGAAGCCGCGTTTCCGCGGAAGCGTCCCGCCGGCTGGCCTGCGACTCGGCACGGGTGGTGATGCGGCACGCCGCGGATGGCCGCGTGCTAGATGTTGGCCGCCGCACTCGCGCCATCTCGCCCGGCCTGCGCCGCGCCCTTGAGCATCGCGACACTGGCTGCCGCTTCCCGGGCTGCGGCAGGAAGTTGTGCGACGCCCACCACGTGGAGCACTGGGCCGATGGCGGCGGAACCAGCCTCGCCAACACACTGCTGCTGTGCCGCCGCCACCATCGCGCGGTGCACGAGGAGGGATTCTTGGTGGAGCTGGCGCCCGGCGGCGAAGCGCGCTTCTATCGACCCAACGGCCGGCCGTTCCCGGAGGCGCCGGCACTGCCGGTGGCGGCACGAGAGCCGGTCACGGCCCTGGTCGCGCGACTCGCGAGCCGCGGGGTGGCGGTGGATGCCGGTGCGACGCTGCCCGACTGGTGGGGTGGGCCGGTCGACTACGGCTGGGAGATCGATTGGCTGCGGTGGCGCGACCACCGGGACCCGGAGTCGGTCGCCGGGTGACGGACCGGAGGAAGCGCCGACCGGTGCACAGGATGCGCTCTTCGATGCGCAACCAGAGCTTCCCTGGCTCTCCCTTGACTATGGCCGCAACGTGCGTGGGATTTACAGGACAGATAAAGCGCCTTCCTAGACGCCGTTGGGATCTGCCTCCCAGTTTCGGTTGCACCCTGCGCAGTAAGGGGATGATAGGTACAGCTGCATGGATCGGAGAACTGGTCTCTACTGGCCTAAGAATACGCATTTACTACTCCCTAACGTGATTCTGAGGCTCGCATGACCTCGCACCGGGTTCATATCCGCCCAGACCACACCATCCTCAATAGTAGGGCCATACCGACAAGTCTTCCGCCAGGTCCTGCTCGGCCAGCTGTTGCTCGAATTTCGGGTCGAGCTTGGCGCACTGCCTGTCGAGCCGTCCTCGCTCCAATCGTTCTATAGCTGCCTTCACCGCTTCCTGGATGGCACGGCTGCGGGTGGGGAATCGCCGTTCGGCCACCAGCAGATCGACTTTGCGGAGCAGCTCTGCGTCAAGGGTGATGGCTATCTTGGTCGCGCTCATCGCGTGCCTCCGAGGTCGATCGCCACCTGGTATTATAGAAGATCATACAAGCGCGCCGGCGCTTTCTTGCGGCCGAGCTGCTCACGGATACTTGACCTTCCTGACCGAGAAACGGCAATGTTGCCAGAGCCACTACTGGACCGGATCGAGCTTGACCCCGAGGTCATGCTTGGCAAGCCGGTCATCCGAGACACCCGGATCACTGTCGAGATCATCCTGGAGAAGATCGCCGCCGACTGCCCGATCGAGGAAGTTCTGGCCGCGTGCCCGCGCCTGACCCGAGATGACGTATCGGCCGCCTTGGCGTACGCACGGCAGCCATAGGCACTGTCCGCGAGTCTCGGATTGTCGTCGGTCAAGGGCGGGCGGGTCGCCGGAGAAAGAACCGACCGTAGTAGTAATACGAAGGGCCGTGGCGGCGGGTGTCCCCCTCCGGCCACTTTGGGCGAGGCGGCACAGTCCACCACCCCCTCATCTACCCCTTGATCTAGCCTCGCCCATAGGGGCCGGAGGGGGGCAACCGCCGCCGCGGCCCGGCCGAAGGGGCTCCCCGGCGGCCCCTACCCCGCCCCCGGGTCCGGGATCAGGAAGCGCTTGATCGCCTGGGCGTGTCCCGTGGTCTCGTCGACATCGACCACAGCGGCGGCCAGGCGGACGTCGCGCTTGGCGACCTCGAAGGGGGCGGGGGTCTGTAGCAAGAAGCGCTTGAGGACCTTGTCGGCTCGCATGCCGATGATCGATTCGTAGGGGCCGGTCATGCCGACGTCGGTGAGGAGGGCGGTGCCACCGGGGAGGATGCGCTCATCGGCGGTGGGGACGTGGGTGTGGGTGCCGAGGACGGCGCTGACGCGGCCGTCGAGATGGAAGGCCAGGGCCTGCTTCTCGCTGGTGGCGTCGGCGTGGAAGTCGATCATCGTCACCTTGACGTCGCGGGGGAGGTCGCCGAGGAGGCGGTCGGCCACGCGGAAGGGCGAGTCGAGATGGCTCATGAACACCCGCCCCTCGAGGTTGAGGATCGCCACAGGCACGCCGGCGGCGGTCTCGCCGACGTAGACTCCCTTGCCGGGATTGCCCTCGGGATAGTTGGCGGGCCGCAGCAGGCGCGGCTCGCGGTCGAGCAGCTCGATGCCTTCCTTCTTGTCCCAGACGTGATTGCCGGTCGTGTAGCAGTCGATCGGCAGGTCGGCGAGCTCGGCCATCACCTCCGGGGTGATGCCGAACCCGCCGGCCGAGTTCTCGACGTTGACCACCACGAAGTCGGCGCGCTCGCGGTCCACCAAGCGCGGCAGCAGGTTCCTGACCGCGGTCCGGCCCGGCCGGCCGACGACGTCGCCGACGAAGAGCAGCCTCACTTGGCGTACTCGATCGACCGGGTCTCGCGGATGACGGTGACCTTGATCTGGCCCGGGTAGGTCAGCTCGGCTTCGATCTTGCGGGCGATGTCCTTGGAGAGCCAGAGCGACTGCTCGTCGCTGAGCTTGCCGCTGTCGACGATGATGCGGATCTCGCGGCCGGCCTGGATGGCGAAGGTCTTCTGGACCCCCTTGAAGCCGGAGGCGATCTCCTCGAGCTTCTCGAGCCGCTTGACGTAGGTCTCGAGGATCTCGCGGCGGGCGCCGGGGCGCGCCGCCGACAGCGCGTCGGCGGCGGTGACCAGCACCGCCTCGACGGTCTGCGGGTCGAAGTCGCCATGGTGACAGGCCATGGCGTGGACCACATCCTCGCTCTCGCCGAACTTGCGCAGCAGGTCGATGCCGATCTGCAGGTGCGTACCGTCCATCTCGCGATCGATGGCCTTGCCGATATCGTGCACCAGCCCGGCGCGGCGGGCCACCTGCACGTTGGCCTTCAGCTCGGCCGCCATGGTGCCGGCCAGGAACGCCACCTCGCGGCTGTGCTGCAGCACGTTCTGGCCGTAAGAGGTGCGGTAGCGCAGGCGTCCGAGCAGCCGGACCAGCTCCGGATGCATGCCGGGGATGGCCAGCTCGAGCAGGGCCGATTCACCCTCGTGGAGGATCCGCTGGTCGAGCTCGGCCTTCACCTTCTCGACCACCTCCTCGATGCGCGCCGGGTGGATGCGCCCGTCGCCGATCAGGCGTTCGAGAGACACCCGGGCCACCTCCCTCCGGTAGGGGTCGAAGCCCGAGAGGATGACCGCCTCCGGAGTGTCGTCGACGATCAGGTCGACGCCGGTCGCCATCTCCAGGGCGCGGATGTTCCGGCCCTCGCGGCCGATGATGCGTCCCTTCATCTCGTCGTTCGGCAGCATCACCACCGACACCGTGGTCTCCGAGACGTAGTCGGAAGCCGAGCGCTGCACGGCCATGCCGATGATGCGCTGCGCCTGCTTGTGCGCCTGCTCGCGCGCCTCGTCCTCGATGCGCTTGACGATGTGCGCCGCCTCGATGCGGGCGTCGTCCTCCATCGCCCTGACCAGCTCTTCGCGCGCCTGCTGGGCGGTCAGGCCCGCGATCTGCTCGAGCCGCTTGCGCTCGACCTCGACCATCCCGGCGAGCTCTTCCTGCTGCTGCTCGACCGCTCGCTCGCGCTGGGCCAGGGCACGCTCGGTCTGGCCGAGGTCGCGCTCGCGCCGGGCGACCTCGTCGCTGCGCTTGTCGAGGTTGTCTTCCTTCTGGGTGAGGCGCCGCTCGAGCGCCTCGAGCTCGGTGCGGCGCTTGCGCGCCGCCTGCTCGTGCTCCGTGCGCGCCTGCAGCAGCTTCTCGCGCGCCGCGATCTCCGCCTCGCGCCGGACGGTCTCGCCGGCGCGCTCGGCGTCCTCGATCGTCTTGGCGGCCCGCCGCTTGGCCTCGGCGGTCATCCGGCGGGCGGCGCGGCGCAACGTAAGCCACCAGACGAGCGGTATGGCCAACGCGGCCAGCACCACCGCCGCCGCGAGGAGCGTTATCTGGTTGTTCACCAAGTACCCCCGAATGCACAGGGGGGCCTGGGACGATCAGGAGAGAAGCACGAGGGTCAACGCATTCCCTGCGCGGCCGTGGGGACCGGCGTTTAGAACCTGAAACGCACCAGGTGGGTGTCCGCTCCACGAGCCGTTAGCGTCCTCGTCATCCCGGTGGGATCGAGGCTGGCACGGGCCACGCGGGTAAAAGACTCCCGCAGTATGTATGTTGGTTCTACAATCGTGGTATCCACCACGAACCGCGCAGGGGATGCAACATCCGGTTTCATATGAGTCGAGCTGGCCTTGCCTGCCGCCCTCGCCGCCCTGGTACGGACGGCCGCGGCGGCCTCAAGCCTCCAAGGCTCCGGCCAGTTCCTCCGTCAGCTCCGCAACCTTCTCCCTGATCAGGACCCGTTCCCCTTCCTGCCGCTTCTCCAAGCTCATCAGTTCGTCAGCCAGATTGAGCGCCGCCAGGATCGCGATGCGGGCCGTATCGGCCGTATTCACGTGCTGGGCCACCTCGCGCATCTTACGGTCCACGAGATCGGCCAGACCCTGAAGGTACCCGCGGTCGTCGCTGCCGCGCACGCTGTACACCGCGCCAAAGATCTCTACTTCCGTGCTGCCTCTCGGCATGGCTTCCACGTCCGCGGCCCTCCGGCCAAACCGAGTAACAAGTACCGTGATGCCAGCGGTTTGGCCGAGGCCGGACTATACCACAGCTTTGTCACACCCCAGGTCCGCACCGGGCGGGTGCACTGGCGACCCGTGACCCGGGCGGACTGGAGGATACTATCCGCCGGCGTGTCCATCTACTCCACCTTGCGTCCGCTGCTGTTCCGCCTCGATCCGGAGCGGGCGCATGGACTGGTGATCACGGCGTTGCGCCTGGCCCAGGCCTTGCCGGGCGCCCCATCCCTGCTTGCCCGGCGCTTCCTGGTTGCCGATCCGGCGCTGCGCCAGACCCTGCTCGGTCTCGAGTTCCCGAACCCGCTCGGCCTGGCCGCCGGGTTCGACAAGGATGGCGTCGTGGTCGATGCCATGGCCGCGCTGGGGTTCGGGTTCGTCGAGGTGGGGACCGTGACGCCACGGCCCCAGGACGGCAACCCCCGCCCCCGGCTGTTCCGCTATCCCGGCCAACGCAGCCTGCAGAATGCGCTCGGGTTCAACAACCAGGGCCTGCAGGCGACACGCAGCCGGCTGGCGCGCGCCCGCCGGCAGGCCGGTTCGGCCCGGGCGGCCAGCCCGGTCGGCGTCAACGTCGGCAAGGGGCGCGACACGCCGCCCGAGCGGGCGCTCGCGGACTACGAGGAGCTGCTCGGCGACGCCGCGGGCCTGGGCGGCCTCGCCGACTACCTGGTGGTGAACCTGTCGTCGCCGAACACGCCCGGGCTGCGCGACCTGCAGAACGAGACCTTCCTCCAGGAGTTGCTGCGCGCGGCGCGGGCGCTCACCCGCACGCCGGTGCTGGTGAAGCTCTCGCCCGATCTCGAGCCGGAAGCCGCCGCCGGCCTGGCGGCGGCCGCGGTGGACGCCGGCGCCGCGGGGATCGTGGCCACCAACACCAGCACCGACTACGCGCTGCTGCCCGGAGCGCGAGCCGCCGGCGGGCTCTCGGGCCAGGTGCTGCGGGAGAAGAGCCGGCGGGTCTGCCTCGCCATCGCCCGCCGCCTCCGTGCCGCGGACAGCGGCGCGGTGTTGATCAGCGCCGGCGGCATCGACAGCGGCGCCGAAGCCTACGCCCGCATCCGCGCCGGCGCCTCGCTGGTGCAGCTCTACACCGCGCTGATCTACGAAGGACCCTCGCTGCCGCGGCGAATCAACCGCGAGCTGCTCGCGCTGCTGGCGCGAGACGGCTGCAGCGACATCGGGCAGGCGGTGGGGGCCGATCTGTAGCGGCGGACGGGCTTTAGCCGGCGGCGGCGCCGTCGCTCTCCGCCGAGTGCGCCGCGGACGCCTGCGGCGGCGCCGCCGCAGGCGCCTCCGACGCCGCCGGCGCCGCTTGGATCAGGGCGAGCGCCTGGCGCGCGGCCTCGGCCAGGCCGGCGAAGGCCGCCGCGTCGCGCAC
>DATNKH010000212.1:0-2228 GCA_035603475.1 Thermoanaerobaculia bacterium | reverse complement strand
GGCCTCCCAGCCGCCGTCCGCCGGCGCGATGGCGCCGCTGCCGTCCCAGGGCCGCCGGGTGCTGGCCTTGCGCCCGGCATGCGCGAGCTGGATGCCCGCCGCGGCCCCCTGGCCCTTCACGAAGCGCACGATGCGAGCCAGGTCCTCGACGTGGCGGTCGTGGTAGATGCCGAGGTCCTGCGGGCTGATGCGGCCGTCGGCGGTGACCGCGGTGGCTTCCGTGAACACCAGCGCCGCGCCGCCCACGGCGCGCCCGCCGAGGTGGACGAGGTGCCAGTCGGTCGCAAAGCCGTCCTCGCACGAGTACTGGCACATCGGCGAGACCAGGATCCGGTGGGGGAGCTCGAGAGAGCGCAGCCGCAGCGGCTCGAACAGGTGGGCCATGGCGGCAAGGATATCTTCGTTCCCTGCCGAGGTCGCTAGCGGCCGGCGGCGGGTAGTGGGTCAAGGCAGAGGGGATGGACCCTCGCGAACTTGACCCACTACCGGGCGGCGTCCTCTTGGAGCAGATCGGCGAGCAGGACGATGCGGCGGGAGAGCGAGACCAGGTCGACGTACTCGTCGCGGGTGTGCATGCCGCCGCCGATGGGGCCGAGGCCGTCGAGCACCGGCAGACGGCCGGGATCGGGCAGGAAGTTCGGGAAGGAGATGCCGCCGCGCTCCTCCTCGACCTCCAGGCGCCAGCCGCGGGCGGCGGCGAGCGCCACGGCGCGAGCGCACCATGCCTGCTGCGGGCCGCGCGGATCGACGGGCGGGATCATCCGGCCGTGCCGGAAGGCGAGGGTGGTGCCGGTCGCGGCGCCGACGGCGGCAGCCAGGCCGGCCAGCCGAAGCGCGGTCTCCTCGCCCGAGGCGGCGGTCGAGAAGCGCGCCTCCCCCTCGGCGATCGCGGCGTCCGGCACGACGTTGAGCTGGCGCTCGGTGCCGAGCCAGGCGTGCGCCGCCGCCAGGTGGTCGACGAAGCTCGCGTCCCCTGCCACCAGCCGTCCGACGTTGACCGCCGGCCGGTGCACGGCCGGTTCGCCCGGCGCCACCGTTGCACCTGGCGCGGCCGTCGCTTCGAGGCACCAGCGCGCGGCGGCCAGCAGGGCGGAGCGACCCTCGGCAAGGTGCAATCCTGAGTGCGCCGCCTTGCCGCGCGCCTCGAGCCGCCAGTCGAAGAGGCCTCGCCGCCCTCCGACCAGCGTCTCGGCTCCCGGCGCGCTGCCCGGCTCGCCGGGCTCGAGCACCCAGAGCGCCCGCGCCCCGGCACCCCAATACTCCACCGCGGCGCGGGCCAGCTCGCCACCCACCTCCTCGTCGGGCACCGCGACCAGCAGCAGGTTGGCAGGAGGAGCCGCGCCGCGCCGGGCGAGCAGGTCGAGGGCGCCGGCCAGCATCACCAGCCCACCCTTCATGTCGATGGCGCCGGTGGCGACCAGGCGATCGCCGTCGCGGCGCGGCGGCGCCGCCGGCAAGACCGTATCGAGGTGGCCGATGAGCAGCAGATGACCCCGGCCGGCCGGGCTCTCCCGTCCGTCCACGACAGCCGGCCCCCGCGCCACGAGCACCGGCAGCGCACCGGCGCCCGGTCCAGCGGCACAGCCGCGGCCATCGCGGCCGTCGGGTCCGAGACCCGGTAGCACCTCGACCTTCAGCCCGCGCGCCGCAAGCGCCGCGCCCAGCCGCGCCGCCATGCGCCCGAGGCCCGCCGCGTCGCCGCTGGCCGAGGAGATGGCCGTGAGCTCCTCGAGCAGCGCGACCGTGGCCGCGAACAGGTCCGGAGGCAGGGCTCCGTCATTGCCGGTTGGCACGAGGGCTAATGTAGCAGGACCCTCGAGGGGGGCCTCCGGGGAACCCTTCGGCCGGGCCGGGCTGCGAGATCCTCCTCCCCGCCTCGCTTTGGGCGAGGGGTGTTACGCGGGTGGGCGGTGGACTTCGGTGGCCTCGCCCAAAGCTCGGGGGGAGGAGGATCTCGCAGCCCCGGCCCTCCTCCTCCCACTACGGCTGCATTGCTCTCCGGCGATCGGCTCCTCGGACAGTCCACTCCTTTGACCCGGACCCGGTCGATAGACAATCGGTGGCCGGAGAGACCGGTGGCCGGAGGGGAGGAGATCCGCCGCCCACGGGCCCGGGTCGGAGGGGGATTCCCCGTAGGCGCCTGTTGTAGAGTCGGAGAGCTGGCGGACGCCGCGCGCGAGCTGCTGGCTGGAGGGGGCTTGCTGTCATGGTCAGCGCTGTCATCCTGC
>DATNKH010000211.1:0-7405 GCA_035603475.1 Thermoanaerobaculia bacterium | reverse complement strand
CATGGGCTTTCGCACCAACGCCGCCGGCCTCGACCTCAACCGCGACTACGTCAAGGTCGCATCGCCCGAGGCGCAGGCGCTGGTCGGGCTGGTGGCCTCCTGGCGGCCGCACCTGTTCGTCGACAACCATGTCACCGACGGCGTCGATCACGACTGGGTGCTCACCTGGTCGTGGGCCGAGGCGCCGCAGCTGCCGGCGCCGGTCGACGCCTGGATGCGGGTGCGCCTGCCCGCCGCGCTGGCCGCCACCGAGCGCGCCGGCCACGCCACCGGCCCCTACGTCGACCTGAAGGACCCGGCCGATCCGGCCAAGGGCTTCAGCTCCTGGGTCGGCCAGCCGCGGTTCTCGAGCGGCTACTTCCCGCTGCGCAACCGCCCGGCGGTGCTGGTCGAGACCCTGTCCTACAAGCCCTACGCCCAGCGCGTCCTGGCCACCCGGGACTTCCTGCTGGCGCTGCTCGCCGAGGTCGGGCGCGACCCTGCCGGGCTGACCGGCGCCGTGGCCGCCGCGGAGGCGGCGACGGTGGCGGCCGGCGCGCCGCACGCCGCGCCTTCCGACGTGGTGGTCAACTTCGAGGAGAGCCCGGCCGCCGACCGCATCCGGCTGCCGCTCTATGCCACCGAGAGCGCGACCTCGCAGGTGACCGGCCGCCCGCTGCTGCGCTACCGGCGCGGCGAGGTACGGCCGCTCGAGGTTCCCTGGTACCACGGCTCGCGGGCGGCCCTCACCCTTCCCCGCCCGCGCGGCTACCTGGTGATCCCCGGCTGGCCGCAGATCGAGCAGCGCCTGCGCATCCAGGGGCTGCGCGTCGAGCAGCTCGCCGAGGCGGCCGAGATCGACGTCGAGACGATGCGGCTAGGCCCACCCCATCTCGCCGACGCCTCCTACCAGGGATTGATCCACGCCAGCGCCGACGTGACCCGCCGGACCGAGCGCCGCCGCCTCCCGGCCGGCACCCTCTGGGTGACCGCCGACCAGCCCGACTTCGCGGTGGCCGTGCAGCTGCTCGAGCCGGAGGCCGGCGACTCGCTGCTCTCCTGGGGCCTGCTGTCGACGATCTGGGAGCGGAAGGAGTACATCTCTCCCTGGGTGCTCGAGGACCAGGCGGCGCGGCTGCTGCGCGACCCGCGGCTCGCCGGCGAGTGGCAGCGGGCGCTCGCCGACCCGAAGCTCGCCGGCGATCCCCAGGCGCGCTATCTCTGGTGGTTCCAGCGCACCCCGTACTGGGACGAGACCGTCGGCCTGATGCCCTGCTTCCGCCTGCTCGCCGCGCCGTCCTTCAAGACCCGGCCCTGGCCACCCTAAGTACTGAGCCCGCGCCGGCGGCCGCGCGGCGCCCCGGCTCAGCCCTCGTCGAGAAGCCTGGATCAGTCCTGGATCAGTCCTGGATCAGTCCGCGGCGCTCTCGGAATGGGCGGCAGCGCCGCTCGCGGCGGCCCCCTCCGGCGTCTCCTCGAGGCGGGCGCGCAGCGCCGCGGGGATCGGGATCGGCTGGACGCCCTGGGGGGCGTCGAGCACCGCGCAGACGGTGGTGGTGCGGCCCAGCGCCACCGGGGTGCCGTCGTGCGACAGGGCGAAGCCGAAGGTCAGCGAGCTGCGCCCCACCCGCACCACCTGCACGTGGATGTCGAGCTCGTCGCCGAAGCGCGCCGGCGACAGGAACTCGCACGAGGAGGCGACGCGCGGCCAGCCGACCAGCCGCCCGTCGGCCTGCCGCACGGCGCCGGCGTCGACGCCGAGTGCCCGCAGCAGCTCGTGCTCGGCGATCTCCATGAACACGAAGAAGCGCGCGAAGTGGACGAGGCCGCCCGCGTCGGTGTCGGAGAACTCGATCCTGCGCCGCGTCCGATATTCGTGCATGCCGTGGCCCGTGGCGCATGATACCGCCTGCGCGCCCCGGCATGGGTGCTCGCGAGGGGTCGCGACCCGGTGCGGGACCGCGGGGCCGCCGAAGCTCTTGCGGAGCCCTGGGCTAAGATCCCATGGGGATGGAGATGCCCGAGCACAGCGAGCCGAGGATCGGCATGACGCGGCAGGAGCTCGCCGCGGAAGTCGAGCGCTTGCGGCCCTGGTTCCATGCCATCGAGCTGCCGCACGGGGTGCGGACGAAGCGCGAGAGCGCCGGCACCGAGCCGGCCGATCATCCGGCCGGCACCTGGGAGGTCGTCCGGCGTCACCTGCCGCCAGGTCTCGCCGGCAAGTCGGTCCTCGACGTGGGCTGCAACGCCGGGTTCTACAGCGTCCAGGCGAAGCGGCTCGGAGCGGCGCGGGTGCTGGGCATCGACGCGCGGCAGCACGAGATCCGGCAGGCGCTGCTGGTGCGGCGGGCGCTCGGCCTCGACGTCGAGCTCCGCAGGCAGTCGGTCTACAGCCTCAGCCCGGCCCGGCTCGGCCGTTTCGACGTGGTCCTCGCCCTCGGCCTCATCTATCACTGCAAGCACCTGGTCCTGGCGCTCGAGAAGCTGTTCTCCGTCACGCGCGGCCTCCTGATCGTGGAGACCGAGGTCTTGCCCGAGCCGCACCCGATCGATCCGCCGCCGGAGCCAGGGCCGGATACCGCCCGGGCAACCCTCGCCGGCCGGCCCTTGCATCCTCTGGCCTTCGTCCACAACGAGCAGCGGATCGAAGAGGCGATCGCCAACTGGTTCGTCCCCTCGGCCGGGGCCGCGAGAGCCCTGCTGCGGGCGGCGGGCTTCTCGCAGGTCGAGGTGGCCGCGCAGTTCGGCGCCCGTGCCGTGCTGGTGTGCCGGCGGGACGGGCGAGAAGACGAGCGGCTCGGGCTTGGCCACTTCGCAGCCGAGATCTCTCTGCTCGCAGATCCGGACGGCGCCGCCGCGAACCGCCGCATTCGGGTGGCGGTCGAGAACACCGGCGCCGCCGTGTGGCGCGCCCGCGGCGAGGCCGGCACGGGCCGCGGGGCGGTGCGCCTGGGATCGCATCTTCTCCGCCCCGACGAGAACGAAGTGGCCTGGGACTTCGCCTTCGCCGCCCTGCCGCACGACCTGGCGCCCGGCGAGCGGGCCGAGCTGACGCTCGCCATCGCGGTCCCCGCAGAGCCGGGAGACTACGTCGTGGAGCTCGATCTCGTGCTGGAAGGGATCGGCTGGTTCGAGGAGGGCGGCGGCTCGACGCTCCGGCTGCCGCTGGCAGTCGGCCGCACGACGCCCCCGGATGACGTCAGCCTCTGGAGATCGTGATATGACCACCGTGACCTTGGAAGTGTCCTCACGCGAGGAAACGGACCACCGCGTCCTGCGCGCGTTCGAAGGCCAGCGCCAGGGGGCTTTCATCAGCTTCGAAACCCCGGCTCTCTTGTTCAGAGTGCTGACGCAGAAGCGGTGGGAGCTGCTCTCGGCGATGACGGGCGCCGGCCCCATCACCCTTCGCGGCGTGGCCCGCCGGGTGGAGCGGGACGTCAAGGCAGTGCACCGCGATGTCCACGCGCTTCTCGACGCCGGCATCCTGCGGAAGACGAGGGAAGGCCGGATCGTCTTTCCCTTCGACGCCGTGCGCGTCAGCTTCGTGCTACAGGCGGCCTGACCAGCCGGGCGCGGGCGGCCTCCTCAACTCGATGTGGGGTCGAACAGAGAGGCTGATCAAAGGCTCGGCGCCGGGGCGGCGGCAGGTGGCTGCAGCGCTCTCAGCGCCTGCAGAAGAGCTGCCTTGACCCGTGGCGACTCTCCGACGTTGGTTAGCGCGAAATACCCGATCCGATGCGTGACGTCAAGGGCGATGACGCCTGTGAAGAGCCCGAGGCTCCCCATGATCGCCTGCACCTCGGTGCCATCATTGCGTTGGCTGCGTCCCCAGCCGAGAGGAGCCGCTCCGGGCGGGTGAAGCCCGTGGAGCACGGCAAACTCGGGAAGCGGAGGTCGTTGCGGTTCACCGGCCAGAGCGCGAAGGTGCCACCGGAGATAGCGCGCGATGGATTCCGGTGGGCAGGCCAAGTCGCCGGCGGGGGCCATGAAGGCGCCGATGATGGGTTGGTTGCCGACCTTCACAAGCGTTGCTGCCGCCTCGCCGGGCTCGTGGCCGAGCGGCTCAGGGTCACCAGGCGCTCGCCGCGGCCAACCCTCACGGCACGCACCCATTCCTAGCGGCTCGAGTAGCCTCTCTCGACGGAGAGTCTCGAAGGGCTTTCCCGCGTTCCGTTCGGCGATGAAGCCCGCGAGGATGTAGCCGGCATTTGAGTAGAGCCGTTCGCCAATTGGCTTGGCGGCCGGGCCGCGCAACAGTTCGCGGAGTAACGTCGCCCGCTGGGCGGTCGGCGTGCCGGGCAGGTCGCGCAAGCGCTGCCACTCTGCCTCGGTCAGCTCATCCAGGGCGGGGAGCCCGGCCTCGTGGACGAGCAGCTGACGCAGTGTCGCGGTGGCGAAGGCGCCTCCCCCAACCGGGAGCAGCTCGGGCACCAACTCGCCTACGGTGGCGTCCCACCGCAGCCGCCCCACTCCGACCAGCATCGCCACCAAGTCAGCGGTCATTGGCTTGGTCGCCGATCCGAGGTGGAAGAGATCTCCAGTCGAAACCACCGCATCATCGTTGAGTGCCCGCAGCCCTTGCGCACCGACCGCCCAATCACCGTCAACCGGAACGATGCCCACCACTAGCGCTGGAAGCGCGCCAGCGCGGCGCGCTTCGGCCAGCTTGGGCCCAAGATCGGAGGCAAGCGGACGCGGGATACCCTCCGGCTTCGAGGGTAGAGGGACAGAAGCGCCAGGAGCGGACGCACAGGCGCAGACGAGCCCCGCGAGCAGGACACCGATCAACGGTCGCGCGACAGCCATGTTCTCTTTACGTTGGTTCGCTGGGCTAAGGCGGGAAGGCCGTATTGTCGAGCCCGCCGCAGAAGGTCCCCGCCGGGTTGTGGTAGGTCTTCGTGCTGCCGCCGATGGTGTCGTGCACCGTGATGTCGTACTCGAGATCGGAGAGGGCGCCGTAGAAGAAGGCGGTGCGATCGCCGAAGTCGACCATCTTCATCACCAGCTCGACGTCCGTCGGATCGGTGAAGCTGAAGAGGCCGGACTGGTCGCTCAGGCTGCGCTGGCTTCCCGTGCCGCTCGCGCCGTCGAACTGGTTCATCCAGCTCACCTGCACCGCGAAGCGCCGGTCGAGCAGGCAGAGAGTGCTGCTGGACGGCGCGCAGGTGCCGCGCTTCTCGATCGCCTTGGCCGCTGGCGCCGCCGCCGCGGCGGCCGCCGTCATGAAGGCGTTCTCGTCGATGGCGCCGCAGTCGCCCGGGGTGTTCCGGTAGGTCTTGGCCGTGCCGTTGCTGGTGTCGGTGACCGTGATCGCGAACTGCAGGTCGGTGAGCTCACCGTAGAACACCTTGATCACGGGAGCGAAGTTTAGGATCTTGACGATCAGCTCGTAGTTCGAGGGGTCGGTGAAGTAGAAGAACCCGGTGCTGTCGGTCGAGGGAATCACCAGGCCGCTGCCGGAGGAGCCGTCGAACTGGTTCGTCCAGGCCACCTGCACCCGGAAGCGCTTGCTCATCAGGCAGAGAGTGAACTTGTCGGGCTTGCAGGGACCGCTCCCCGCGCCGGGCTGCAGGAATGTCTGCAGGCTCTGGAAGCTGGTCGCGAAGGCGCCGTCGACCGTGAACTGCAGCGGGCTGCAGTCGTCGTTGCTGCCGCAGCCTCCGTAGAGCTGCGCCACCACGTCGCCGTTCGAGAGCATCGCCGCCGAGCCCGAGCTGCCGCCGAAGGTCCCGCCCTTCACCTGGTCCGAATAGAGGAAGATCGGCCGCGGCACCCCGCTGCACTCCTCCGTGGTCGAGTCCGACTTGGTGATCACGAAGTCCTGCGACAGGCCCAAGGGATGTGACAGGCGGTAGAGCAGGGTGCCGTCGGCGGTGGCGCCGGGGTCGGCATTCCACCCCAGGAAGCTGCGTCCGGCCGGGACGTTGTTCAACCGCATCAGCGTGAAGTCGCTCTGCGGGTCGGCGATGCCGGTGGCGAGCAGCGTGGCGCCGATGCTCCGCGGCAGCGTGCCCTCGCTCGGGATGGGACCGTTGCACGACGGCGTGTAGTAATCCCAGAACGCCTCGAGGCTGGCGGCTCCGGCCGCCGTCGAGATGCAGTGGTTGGCGGTGAGCATGTAGGGGACGCCGGGCGTGCTGCTGTTGAGCAGCTGGCCGGTGCACTGCCCGCCCTCGCCGCTGTCGTTGAAATAGATGATCGCGACCGCGTGCCGGGCGCTGGCGATGGCGGGGAAGTCGCTGGCGGTGAAGCAGCTCGCGTCGAGGTTGCAGGCGGTGCTGTTCTGGGCCGGCGCGGTGTCCACCGTGCCCAGGTCGAAGAGCTCGAGCACCTTGTCCAGCGTGAAGCCGAACCGCCCCCCGCCGGCGAGCGCCGCGGCCGGCAGCTCGACGTCCACCGCCGCCTCGTCGCCGGCGATGCTGGGCGTCCACAGGCCGCCGTCGGGGCCGATCAGCTCGCGGCCGAACGGTCCCACGGTCTGGCCGCCGCCGGTGACCCACAGGCGCGCGCCGGCCGGCAGCTTCACCCCGGAGAGGTGCAGCCGCAGCCGGAAGGCGTTGGCCACGCGCACCATCCCGCCCCACGCCAGCTTGTCGAAAGCGCTCTGGATGGCCAGGCCGCCGGCATGCTCGGCCACCGACCCGGCCGCCACCAGGCCGGCGCTCAGCTCGACCTGGCGCGGCGCCGGCAACGGCCGCTCGAAGCCGTTGTGCAAGGGCCGATGATGGCCTTCGTTCCAGGTGCGCATCTTCTCGATGCGGTCGGGCGCCGCGGTCGCCGCGTTGCCCAGCTCCGCTAGCGGCGCCAGGCCGTAGCGCTCGGCGATGCGCGGCGCCTCGGCGGCCGCCTTGGCCGCCGCCGCCCGCGCGGCGCCGACGGCGGCGGCGTCCTCCCGCGGCGTATAGAGTGGCAGGTGGCCGGGCTGGCCGCTGTTCGCCGTCGGACCGCTCAGGCGGCTAGGACCGCTCTGGCCGCCTTGGGCGCCTTGGTCGCCTTCAACGCCTTGGGCACCTCGAGCCAGGGCGCCGGCCGGCACCAGCAAGATGAGCGCGAGTAGTAGGGTGCGTCGGTTCATGGGCTCTCCAAGCAAGACTCTGCGATGGCTGCGATTATAGGGCGCGCAGCCGGCGCTGCGCATGGCCGCGGCTCCGCTTGTCGCCTGTCGCGGCACCCCGGCTGGGAGGAACAATCGGTTCGGCGTTTTCTCTTCATCCTGCAGCATCCGTCCGGCATCCGTTCGCCCTCACCCGGACCCGGCTTCCGGCCGTCCCTCCCCGGCCCCGGCCGCCTGCCTCGACAGCAGCGCCACGGGGAAGCGCCCCATGAGGTCGGCGGCCCGGCAGGGGCCGGCGGCGAAGGTTTCTCCGGTCAGCTCGTGCCACCACTGCCCTCTCTCCGGCGGCAGCTCGATCGTCGTGTCGCCCCA
>DATNKH010000210.1:0-6888 GCA_035603475.1 Thermoanaerobaculia bacterium | reverse complement strand
CCGTCCGCAGCGTCTCGAGCTTGCCGTCCCGCAGGCGCACCAGGCCGGCGCCGCGCGAACCGATCCAGAGCGCACCGCCGCCGTCCTCGGCGATGCCGGTGATCTCCGCGCCCTCGAGGCCGGCCACCGCGACGACTCGCGCCGGCTCCAGGGCTGGCATCATCCCGAGGCCGCCGCCGGTGCCGATCCACAGGTTGCCGCGCCGGTCTTCGTAGAGGGTGTCGACGACCTGCGTCGCCGGCGCCCCCCATGGCGGCAGGAACGTCCAACGCCCGTCGACCCGTCGCGCCAGGCCTCGCGAGGTGCCCGCCCAGAGCGTGCCTTGACGATCGCGCAGCAGGGTCCAGACGGTCGTCCCGGAGATCTCGCCGGCCACGAACGTCGCGTCGTCGAGGCGGCGCGCCAGCCGCGTCAGGCCCGCGTAGGTGCCGACCCAGACCGAGCCGTCGGGCTCCACCAGGACCGACGTGACGGTGTCGCTGCCCAGGCCGTCGGCGCGGGAATAGGTGCGGCTGCTCTTCTCCACCAGCTGGCGGAGGCCATCGCCGGCCGTGCCGAACCAGACCGTCCGGTCGGCGGCGACGAAGACCTTGAAGACCAGCGCGCTGGCGAGCGGATGCCCGGGGCTGGCGAACCAGGTCGCGCCGCCGGCGACCTGGACGACGCCTCGCCGGGCGGTGCCGAGCCACAGGCTGCCCCCGCCCGCTCCCGCCGCGACCACGCCCTCGATGCCGGGCAGCCGCCCCGGGACCATGGTGACGGCGTCGCCGTTCCGGAACCGGCTGGCGGCGCGCTCGGCGAACACCAGGATCGATCCGTCCTGGTCGCGCACCAGGCCGGTCACCGTCTCCTGTGACAGGCGCGGGTCGGCGGTGACCGGTTGCAGCTTGCCGGACCGGACACGCCAGGGACCGCGCGACTCGGTGCCAATCCAGACCTCGCCGGGATCCCCCGGCAGCAGCTGCACCACCCTGGTGCCGGCGAGCCCGACCCGGGTCACCTTGCCGGACGCGGCGCTGCGGCGCAGCAGGCCCAGGCGGGTGCCGATCCAGAGATCGCCGCCGCCGTCCTCGGCCAGGGCGCTGACCGCCGCGTCGGACGCCAACCCGCCCGGGGGCCCTTCCGGCGCCACCACGCCGCCGCGCATCCGCAGCAGGCCGCGCTCGGTCCCGATCCACAGCGTGCCGTCGCGGCCGGCGGCCAGCGCCCCCACCAGGCGGCTGCGGAAGACGCTCGGAGAGAGCGCGCCGACCGCGACGAACTGCTGGCCGTCGAAGCGCGCCAGGCCGTTCTCGGTGCCGATCCAGAGATAGCCGTCCGCCGCCTGGGCGATGGCATAGACGCTGTTGCCGGGCAGGCCGTCGCCGCGCCGCCAGTTGCGCTCGAAGTAGCGCGCGTCGATCGAGGCGGGGCCGCCGGCGCCGGCCGGCGCTGCCATGGCTCCTGTCGCTCCTGTCGCCGCGGACAGTGCGCCGGACAGGCCGCAGGCGAGCAGCAGAGCCACGGCCAGGAATCCCGTCCGCACCGTCCGCCGGCCGCAGCCCGTCGCTGTCGTCGCTGTCGTCCCTCGCATGTGGGCGTCGTCTCCACCCGCCAGCATGGACGGCGCCGTCCGGCGCGGCTATCGGCAAGGATCGCGGCCCGGCCTCGGAGATCGGCTCGGACCTCTGTCCGTTCCTGTCCTACAGGCGGACCTCGCGCTGGTGTAGATTGGGGCGCACGAATCGACGCATTCGCCCCGGCCGGGTTCGGGAGGGAGAAGGAGCCGATGCCGACGAGAGCTTCGCGATGGAGCCGCGCCTGCGGTGCCCTGATGATCCTGCTCTGTGCCGCGGCAGGGCCGCCGACGGCGGCGAGGGCAGCCAACGCGGCCACCCCGGCGACACCGGCTACACCGGCCCCCGCGGCGACCAACCCGAAGGACAAGTCGATCCCGCCAGCGCCGCCGCGCGCCGAGGGCGAGGGGCCGTTCGCCCGGCTCATCCTGCGCGGCGCCACGTTGATCAACGGCACCGGCGCGCCGGCGATCGGCCCGGTGGACATCGTGATCGAGAAGAACCGCATCGTGCGGGTCGAGAGCGTCGGCCAGCCGGGCGGCATCGACCCCGACAAGCGTCCGAAGGCCGCCAAGGGCGACAAGGAGATCGACCTCTCGGGCCTTTACGTGCTGCCGGGCTTCGTCGACATGCACGCGCACATCGGCGGCAAGGACCAGGGGACGCCGGCCGAGTACGTCTTCAAGCTGTGGATGGGCCACGGCGTCACCACCATCCGCGACCCGGGGAGCTTCGACGGCACCGACTGGACCCTGATGGAGAAGGCCAAGAGCGCCCGCAACGAGATCACCGCGCCGCGCATCCTCGCCTACATCGCCTTCGGCCAGGACCGCGACGCGCCGTTCACCACCCCCGACGAGGCGCGGGCGTGGGTGGCGAAGATGGCGCAGAAGGGCGCCGACGGTGTGAAGTTCTTCGGCTACCGCCCCGACATCATGAAGGCGGCGATCGAGGAGGCGAAGCGGCGCGGGATGCGCACCGCCTGCCACCATGCGCAGATGGACGTGGCGCGGGTCACCGTGCTCGATTCCGCGCGCTGGGGCCTGACCTCCATGGAGCACTGGTACGGGCTGCCGGAGGCGCTGTTCACCGACCGCACGGTGCAGGACTTCCCGCTCGACTACAACTACGCCGACGAGTCGCACCGCTTCGCCCAGGCCGGGCGGCTGTGGCGCCAGGCGGCGCCGCCGTACTCCGAGCGCTGGAACCAGGTGATGAACGAGCTCATCGCGCTCGACTTCACCATCGACCCGACGTTCAACATCTACGAGGCGACCCGCGACGCGATGCGCGCCCGGCGCGCCGACTGGCACGACGAGTACACGCTGCCCTCGCTGTGGGACTTCTACCAGCCCAGCCACAAGAACCACGGCTCGTTCTGGTTCCATTGGACCACCGAGGACGAGGTGGAGTGGAAGCACAACTACCGCGTCTGGATGACTTTCGTCAACGAGTACAAGAACCGCGGCGGCAGGGTGACGGTCGGTACGGACAGCGGCTTCCTGTACCAGCTCTACGGCTTCGCCTACGTGCGCGAGCTCGAGCTGCTGCGCGAGGCCGGCTTCCATCCGCTGGAGGTGATCCGCGCCGCGACGCTCCGCGGGGCGGAGGCGCTGGGGCTCGCCCACGAGCTCGGCAGCGTCGAGCCCGGCAAGCTGGCCGACCTCGTCGTCGTCGAGCAGAACCCGCTGCAGAACCTCGCCGTGCTCTATGGCACGGGAGTGATCACGCTCGACGACAAGAACGAGGTGGTGCGCACCGGCGGCGTCAAGTACACCATCAAGGACGGCATCATCTACGACTCCAGGAAGCTGCTTGCCGACGTGCGGCGCATGGTCAAGGAAGCCAAGGAGGCGACGGCGGCGAAGGCCGCGAAGGCCGCGAAGTCGGCCCAGACGCCCCCCCAGGCGCCCCAGGCACCGCGGCCGCCGTAGCGCGCGCCAGGGGGAGGACTCTGCGAGCGAGGCGCCCATGACCGGACCGGTCACCGTCTCCGACTTCGAGGAGGTTGCCCGGCAGCGCCTGGCAACCATGGTCTACGACTACTTCGCCGGCGGCGCCGGCGACGAGATCTCGCTGCGCCGCAACTGCGCCGCGTTCGACGAGCTGCTGCTCGCGCCGCGCGTTCTGCGCGACGTCAGCCGCCTCGACGCCGGCCTCGAGCTGTTCGGCGCCAAGCTCCCCTACCCGATCCTCCTCGCCCCCGCCGCCTATCACTGCCTGGCCCACCCGGAGGGCGAGCGGGAGACGGCGCGCGGCGCCGGCGCCGCCGGCACGGTGCTGGTGATCAGCGCACTGGCCACCATGACCGTCGAGGACATCGCGGCGGTCGCCACCGCGCCGCTCTGGTTCCAGCTCTACGTGCAGCAGGACCGGGCCTTCACCCGCGACCTGGTGCAGCGGGCCGAGGCGGCGGGCTGCGAGGCGCTCTGCATCACCGTCGACACGCCGGTGCTCGGCACGCGGCACCGCGAGGTGCGCGACAGCTTCGAGCTGCCCGCGGGTCTGGACCGCGCCAATCTCCGGGGCTTAAAGGGGGCGACCGCGAGCCATCTCGACGAGAGCGGCGTCTACAGCGACGTGCTGGACGCGGCGATGACCTGGGAGACGGTCGACTGGATCCTGGGCTTCGCCAAGGTGCCGATCCTGCTCAAAGGCATCCTGACGCCGGCGGACGCCGAGCTGGCGGTCGAGCACGGCGTCGCCGGGATCATGGTCTCGAACCATGGCGCGCGCAACCTCGACACCACGCCGGCGACGATCGAGGCACTGCCTCATGTCGTCGAGGCGGTGGCCGGGAGGCTGCCGGTCCTCCTGGACGGCGGCATCCGGCGCGGCACGGACGTGATCAAGGCCCTGGCGCTGGGCGCCCGGGCGGTGCTCGTCGCGCGCCCCTATCTCTGGGGCCTGGCGGCCGCCGGCGCCGAGGGGGTCGCCGGCGTCATGAAGCTGCTGCGCAACGAGCTGCTGTCGGCGATGGCCCTCTGCGGCTGCCCGACCCTGGCGGCCATCGACCGAGGGGTCCTGTGGCCGGGGCCGGTCCGGACCCCGCGCACCTGATGGCGGCTAGCCGGCGGCGCGCGCGACGCGGGCGAAGCTGTCCTTGAACTGGGCCATCCAGCGCCTGGGCACCGAGAAGCCGTGGCCGACCTTGTGCAGCCAGACCAGCTCGCCGTGCGGGACCTTGGCGACGTAGGCGCGGGTGTCGGCCGGGGTGCAGATCTTGTCGATGTCTCCTTGCAGGGCGAACCAGGGGACCTCGAGCAGGCGGCTGGGCAGGAAGTCGACCCCCTTGTGATGCGGGTCGTGCTGCCAGGTGAGGCCGTTGCCCTTGCAGATCGGCATGTTGACGATGAGATCGGGGCAGAAGCCGAGGCTCACGCCCCCCGCGAAAGCACGCGGCGGCGCCTGCACCAGGGTCGCGTAGACCAGCGTCGCTCCCGAGGAGTAACCCACCAGGATGGGCGGTGGCTGGCCGGGGAGGCCGAAGCGCTCCGCGGCCACCTTGCCGAGCCGCGCGAAGTCGCCGGCCGGATCGAAGCAGGTCTCTGCCGAGCCGGGCGGCCTTTCGGCGACACCGGCGACACCGGCGGCGGCGGCACCGGCGGCGGGCGGCGCCGCGGCGCCACCGGCCCCCACCACCGTCTTGACGTAGCGGGTGATGTCGACGCCCACGACCAGCGCATCCATCGACGCCAGCTCGCGCGCCATGTCGACGACGCCCAGCTTCCAGCCGCCGTCGCCCGAGACGAAGAGGACGAGATGTGCCGGCCGCGGCGTCGAGCGGTAGACGGTCAGGGTGCCGAACGGTTCGAGGGTGAAGGTCTCCTCGCCGGCGGAAAGCGCCGGGACGAGGCTGAGCGTGGCGAGCGTGGCGAGCAGGCAGACGGCACAGGCTTTCATGCGGGGTGAGACCTCCATGAGGTGGGTGCCCGCCGATCCTACTTCACGCCGCCGCTCCCGTCCGGAGGTTTCCGCTCGAGGCCTGCTCGCGGGACCGAGAAGAATGGCATGGGCATTGCACCACTACGACTTGGCTGTATGCCGTCACCCGGACAGAGATCAACCAGGACAACCCGGAGAAACAGCTCGCAAGGCTAGATTGGAGGCTGCATGAAGAAGCTCATTGGACTCCTCGCAGTGTTGTTGTGCTGTTCTCTCCCTGCGATGGCGCTACAGCGCGAGGACAACCAACAGCGCGGTCAACAGAAGGGTGGGGGCGGCCAGCACGCTGCCAGCCCTCCGCGCGGTGCCAGGCCTGAAGTGGGTGGTGGGCACATCCCGTCTCACGGCCCCCAGCCATCCCGTGCGCCCGCGCCGGCTCGCGCCCCTCAGCCTTCCCGTGCGCCCGCCCGGTCCGCCGCCCCGGCGCAGCGCAGTTTTGCCGACGCGCAAGGGCATCCCAACGCCCCGCACGTGCATGCCCAGGGCGATCAATGGGTCGGACACGACACCGGCAGGGATGACCCGCGCTTCCACCAAGATCATCCCTGGGCGCACGGCCGCTTCTCGGGGAACTTCGGGCCCAGCCACGTCTACCGGCTGGAAGGCGGCAACCGCGACCGCTTTCGCTTCGGCGGCTTCTTCTTCAGCGTCGCACCGTTCGAATACGCCTACACCGACGGCTGGCTGTGGGACAGTGACGACATCGTCATCTACGAGGATCCGGACCATCCCGGCTGGTACCTGGCCTACAACGTCAGGCTCGGCACCTACGTGCACGTCTTGTATCTAGGCTGAGCTCGACTCGGAAGCGGATCCCTGCAGCCGGCCGGCGCCTGCGAGGCTCCCTTGCAGATGGATCGCCGCCGGCTGCGGTGGCTCCTCGTCCGCCAGCGCGGGAAGGACCTCGTCCCGGAGCAGCTCCATCGAGCGCCGCACCTTCGCGAAGGGGAGATCGCCGAAGTTCAGCCACGCGATGACGTGGCGGATGCCGAGCGCACGCAGCGCCGCGAGCTCGCGCAGCACCGTCCGGGGCGTGCCGACGCAGCCGCCCACGACCTCGGGCGCATCGGTCGCTCGGGCCGCGTCGGCCGCACCGGCCTCATGGTGGGGGTCCGAGCCGTCCGCCAGCTTCGCGGCCCCGCCCCTCTGTCCCGTCTCGTGCCCATCGTGGCCGTCGCCGCCGTCGCCGGCGTCGCCGGCCACGCGGTCGCCGGCCGCGCGGTGGACGCGCCTGGCCGTCCTGGCCTCCCAGCGCAGCGCCTGGCGAGCGTCGGCGAGCGCGTCGTCGTCGCCGGCGGCCACGACCACGCGGCGCAGCACCCGGAACTCGGCCACCTGGCGGTCGATCTCGGCGGCCGGCCGGCCGAGGTCGGCGGCGCACGCCCGG
>DATNKH010000209.1:0-4741 GCA_035603475.1 Thermoanaerobaculia bacterium | reverse complement strand
TCGCCTGCCGTGCCGTCGCCGCCGGGCGCTGCGGCAGCCCGACCGGCACCCTCGGGCCCGGCGCCGCCCCGCGCGCGCAAGGCCGTGGACGAGAGCTACCAGGTGCCGGCCAGGGAGCTCTCGGACGACCTGCTGCGGCGGATGATCGGGATCGCCACCGTCTCGGTCGGCGTCGCCGCCGGCGACCAGGAGCAGACGCCGGCGATCTACGACAACGACGGCGATCGCTTCACCGCCTCCGGCAACCTTCGCCTGCGCGGCACCCGTCCGATCAGCGTCTATCGCGTCGGCACCGACCCGATCGTCAACCGCAGCCGTGCCGTGGCGCGCCGCTACCCGGTGCTGGAGCGCAAGGGCATGTACGTCGAGGTGGCGCTCGATCCCAGCGGCCGCCGCACCGCCTGGCTGCGCCGCACGCCCGAGGGCGCGTTTCCCAACAGCGTCGACTACGTCGACTTCAACGACGCCGGCAGCTTCCGATGCTACCAGCTCGACCTCTACTACCTGGCGGGCGGCGCCCCGCGCAAGCTGTTCGAGAAGCCGAACCCGGCCGCCCCCTCCGCCACCCTTTCCCCCAGGCCCGGCGCCCCCGGCTTCCTGGGCGGCGACGTCGTGCCGCTGCAGCGCCGGGGCAATTTCCTCGAGATCGCCGCGCTGCGCGGCCTGGACGACCCGCGCACCGGCATCGGCTGGGTGGAGCTCAAGGACGCCAAGGGCCGGCTGACCGTCTGGTTCAGCCCCGGTCCCGAATGCTGAAACAGTCCTCGGGGCGCTTGTCGTCGCGCAGACGCAGGAACACCGGTTGGCGGAGCAAGCCACCCTCCGTCCATTCTCTGTAGCGCACCTCGCAGACCAGCTCGGGCGCGACCGCCACCGACGCCCGGTCCGCGTGCACCAGCCGCGCCAGCGCCGGGCTCAGGACCGCGGCGCCGGGCTGGACCGGCGGCGCCGCGGCGAACCGGAGGCTCAGCTCGCCGCGCGCGGCGGCGGCGAGGCCGCTGCCGACGCTGCCGGCGTAGCGCCAGCCCTCGGGCGCGCGGACCGCGAGGTGCAGGCGCCGCAGGTCCGCCGGCGCCCGCGGTCCGTAGCCGACGATGGCGAAGTCTCCCACCCGGTCGCGGCGGACCTTCAACCAATCGGACGAGCGTCCCGCGCGGTAAGGCGATCCGGCGCGCTTGGCCAGGACGCCCTCGAGCCCCAGCTCGGCGACGGCCGCGAAGAGCTCCTCGCCGCGCTCCTCGACGGCCTCGACCCGGCGCAGCAGCCCCTGCGGATCGGCTGCCGCCACCACCCGCTGCAGCAGCTCGCGGCGCGCGGCGAGCGGCAGCGGCCGCAGGTCGAAGCCTTCCAAGGCGAGCAGGTCGAACACGAACAGCACGACCGGCGCCATGGGCGCCGCGCCGGCTGGCGCCGCCGGCCGGCGCTGCGCCCGCCGCTGCAGCAGCCCGAAGCTCGGCCGTCCCGCGGCATCCAACGCCACCGCCTCGCCGTCGAGCACCATGGACGTGAACGGCAGCGCGGCCACCGCGCGCGCCAACTCCGGGAACAGCGCCGTGGCGTCGCGGCCGCTGCGGTAGAGCAGCCGCACGACGCCCGCCGCCGAGCGCCCGGCCAGCACGCGGTAGCCGTCGTACTTGAGCTCGAACAGCCAGCCGGCGGCGGTGAACGGCCGCTCGCGGGCCTCGGCGAGCATCGGCGACACCGCTTCGACCGTCACCGCGGCACGCGGCGCGCCGAGCCGCGCCAGCTCGCGCCGCAGGCGCTGGCGCGCACCGGCGTGGCGATCCGATTGAATCATGACCGCCGCCGCCGCACCGTGCCGGGCGCGCCGGCAGTCGCCGCATTCGCCGCATTCGCCGATGAACCACCCGCAAAATATTGTGGCATCCGTCGCACTCCTCACCATGGATAGGGTATGCCGGGCCGCCCGCCGCGCCGCGCTTTCCCGCGCGTGACAGCCGGCGACAAAAACCCTTGGAAATGCTATATTAGACCAATGAGCCTAAGACCCTTCGCTTCAGGAATGGTTTCCTTCGGGCTGGTCACCATCCCGGTCAAGCTCTATTCGACCGGCGAGACCGCGGTGGGGATCCAGCTGAACATGCTGCACCGCAAATGCGGCTCGCGGCTGAAGCAGCAGTACGTCTGCCCGGTTGACGACGTGGTCGTCGGCAGGGACGAAATGGTGAAGGGTTACGAATACGCCAAGGGGCAATACGTACTGTTCACCGAGGACGAGATCAAGGCGCTGAGCCGCGAGGCGACCAACGCCATGGAGATCACCGAGTTCGTGCCGCTCGAGCAGGTCGACCCGATCTATTTCGAGAAGTCCTACTACCTCGGCCCCGACAAGGGCGGCGAGCGTCCCTACCGCCTGCTCGCCGAGGCGATGCGGCAGACCTCGCGCGCCGCGCTGGCGCGCTACGCCGCGCGCGGCAAGGACTACCTGGTGCTGCTCCGCCCGTTCGAGGAAGGGCTCATCATGCAGCAGCTGCGCTATCACGATGAGCTGCGCCCGTTCTCCGAGGTGCCGATCGGCGACGCCGAGCTGCGCGAGCCGGAGCTGAAGCTCGCCAGGCAGATCATCGATCAGATCGCCAACGACCGTTTCGAGCCCGAGACCTACGAAGACGAGGTCCGCAAGCAGACGATGGAGATGATCGAGCAGAAGGTGTCGGGCCAGGAGATCACCGCCGCCCCCGTCGAGGCGCCGAAGGCCCAGATCATCGACCTGATGGCGGCCCTGAAGGCCAGCCTCGCCTCCGGCGCCCAGCCCCAGGACGCCCCGGGCCGGCCCCGCTCCGCCGCCAGCCGGCGTCCGGCCGCGACCTCGGCCGCTCCCGCTGCTCCTCCTGCCGCGGAGTCCCGCCGCCCCGTGCGCACCGCCCGCGCGGCCGCCACCCGGCCGGCGAAGTCGGTGCGCGCCGCCATCGAGCCATCGCCGCCTCAGCCGGCGGTGCCACCGGCACTGCCGGCGACGCCGGCGACGCCGGCAATCAGCGCGCGCAAGCCACCGAAGCCCTCGCCGCGGACCTCCCTGCGCGGGGCCCCCGCCGCCGCTCCCGCCCAGGCGAAGCGCAAGGACAGCAAGCGCTGAGCCCCGCTGCCCCCGTCGTCGGTTGACCGCCCGAGCCGCCGTGCCGGCAAGCACGGCGGCCGGGAGGGAGAGTAAACTGAGGGTCCATGGACCGCCCCTCGCCTCGCGGCGGCTACTCGACCCGGGAGGTCGCGACGCTGCTCGGCCTGTCACAAGCACAGATCCGCTCCTGTGCCCGGGCCGGATTCGTCGCGCCGCGGATCGGCCCGCGGGGTGAGCTGCTGTTCTCGTTCCAGGACCTGGTGCTGCTGCGCACAGCGAAGGCCCTGCTCGCCGCCCGGATCCCGCAGCGCCGAATCCGCATCGCGTTGCAGAACCTGCATGCCCAGCTGCCGCAAGGTCAGCCGCTGACCGCCGTGCGCATCTCGGCCCAGGGCCATCACGTCGTCGCCCGCGACGGCGGCGAGGCCTGGCATCCCGAGTCGGGCCAGACCCTGCTCGACTTCGATGTGTCCGACCTGGCGCGCGAGGCCGCCGCCCTCGAGCCCCGCCGCCCGGCGCTCCAGACCGCCGCCGACTGGTACGAGCACGGCGTCGAGCTCGAGGCCGGCGACGCGGCGGCCGCGATGGCGGCCTATCGCCGGGCGCTCGCGATCGATCCCGACCTGGCCGATGCTCACCTCAACCTGGGCCGTCTCCTGCACGAGGGTGGCGACACGGCCCGCGCCGAGACCCACTACCGCCGGGCGCTCGTCATTGACCCCGGCGACGCGCTGGCCGCCTACAATCTCGGCGTCGCCCTGCAAGACCGGCAGCAGCCGCGCGAGGCCGCCGCCTCCTACGAGCAGGCGATCGCCCTCGACCCCACCCTCGCCGATGCCCATTTCAACCTCAGCGGCATCTACGAGCAGCTGGGCGAGAGAGCCGCCGCCTTCCGCCACCTGCGCACCTACCGCTCGCTGACCGGCAACGGCGGCGGCGGGGCCTAGTGACGCGGCCTGATCCGACCTCGCTGCCGCCGCGGCGCCGGCAGCCGCCGGCGAGGAGGTCCGCCGCTGCCCATCCGCTCGCCGGCCTGCGGGTGGTCGACGCCTCCCGGGTGCTCGCCGGCCCCTATCTCGCCATGCTGCTCGGCGATCTCGGCGCCGACATGGTGAAGATCGAGCGGCCGGCCGGGGCGGCCAGACGCGTGGCTGGGGACCGCCCTTCGTCACCGGACCCGACGGCCGGCAGGTGAGCGCCTATTTTCTCTCGGCCAACCGCAACAAGCGCTCCGTCGCGCTCGATCTCAAGGCCGCCGCCGGCCGCGCCGCCTTCGAGCGCCTGCTGGCCGGCGCCGACGTCCTGGTCGAGAACTTCCTGCCCGCGGAATGGCGCCGCCTCGGCTTCCGCCGCTCCCGCTTCACCCGCGTCTTCCCGCGCCTCGTGCAGGTCACGGTGACCAGCTACGGCACCCGCGGGCCTGATGCCGACCGTCCCGCCTACGACATCGTGCTGCAAGCCGAATCGGGCCTGATGTCCCTGACCGGTCCGCCACAGGGCGAGCCGGTCCGCGTCGGCGTGGCCATCGTCGACGTCCTCGCCGCCCTCTACGGCCTCGCCGGCACCCTCGCCGCGCTACACGGCCGCGATGGCCACGCAACCGGCCGGCAGGCCGGCCACGGCGGTCAGAGCAACCGCGCCGCCGGCAGGGGAGCCGCCGCC